>JANXSA010000201.1 GCA_025352915.1 Rhodospirillales bacterium
CCCGGTAACGACAGCCCCGTCGCGCCGACCCGCCCGCCGCTGCTGGCCTTCGCGCCGGGGCACGCGCTCACCCTCTGGTCGGGCGACGGACTACCCGCCGCGGTCGCCGGTTCGCTCGCTCTCTTGCGCGAGGCGCGCCCGGGGCGAGTGCAACTGCACACGGGGCCCCTGGGCCTGCGCGACCACGCGGGTGCCGCGGCGCGGCAGCAATGCCGGCGCGCGGAGCTCGGCGCGAGACAGCGGGCACGGATTGGCCCAGAACAGGTGGGAGGCGCCAAACTCACCCTCCTCGCGCGCATCCAGGATGGCCAGTTCCAGCCCGTCCTCGATCCAACCCCGCAGAGATTTCGCGTCGATCGCTTTCATGTCCCGCTCCTCAGCCGCTGCTCAAGCCTAGTCGCCTGTCCAAAGCCTTGGCAATTCAGGTCCCGCACTGCACATATCCCGAATGAGCGATGGCATGCATATCTTCGACCGTCAGGCGGTCCGCAAGCACCGCGATCGCGCGGCGATCACGGTGGGCGATGTCTCGGCCATCCTGCAGGACGCCGCCGACCGGCTGCTCGACCGGCTCGACGACACCACGCGGCGGTTCAGCGAAGCCCTGGATATCGGCGGCCGAGGGGTGATCGCGCCGATGCTGCGGGCTCGCGGCATCGGCGTGGTCAGCTGCGACCTTTCCGCCGCGATGGCGGCGATCAATGGCGGGCCCAGGGGCGGCTTATGTGTCAACGCCGACGAGGAGTGCCTGCCATTCGCGCCGGCCAGCTTCGACCTGGTGATCGCCAGCCTGTCGCTGCACGGCATCAACGACCTGCCCGGCGCATTGCTGCAAATCCGCCAGGTGCTGCGCCCCGACGGGCTGTTCCTGGCCAGCATCCCCGTGCTCGGCACCTTGGCCGAACTGCGCCAGGCGCTGACCGCCGCCGAGGCCGAGATCACCGGCGGCGCCTCCCCCCGAGTTTCCCCGTTCCCCGAACTGCGCGACTGCGCCGGCCTGCTGCAACGCGCCGGCTTCGCCCTGCCCGTGGCGGACATGGAGGAAATCCGGCTGCTCTATGCCGATCCTTTTGCGCTGTTGCGCGACCTCCGCGCCGCCGGCGAGACCAATGCCGTGCGCCAGCGCGACCGCCGCATCCCGCCCAGGTCTTTGTTCCCTAGCGCCCTGGCGATGCTGCCGAATGACGATCAGCGCGTACCGGCAAAATTGCGGTTGGCCATGCTGACCGGCTGGGCCCCTGCCCCGTTCCAGCCCAGGCCGGCGGCGCGCGGAAGTGCTACCGTGTCGCTGGCCGATGTGCTGAAAAGCGATCCGCCGACCAACGGCTGAACGAGAGCCACCCCTACCCGCATGACCTAATCGGATGCGGCGAGCCAACCGTAACCTTGCAAGGTCCGGGTAGGCCAATCCTTTACACCCAAACCCAACAAATAGATTTTATCGTCTTGCCTTTGGCGAGGGGGCAGAGCCCCTCGCCTTGTTTCATTCACACGGCACCGGCTTTGCGCAGCCCGGCGATGCCGGCTTCGGAGTAGCCGAGTTCGGCCAGTATCGCGTCGGTGTGCTGGCCCAGGGCCGGCGGCGGGTTGTCGACGCGGGCGTTGCCGTGGCCGAGTTTGAACGCGGCAAGCGGCACGGTGAAGCCACCCTCGACACCCGGGGCGCCTTCAAGCCGGTGCACGACGTTGCGCGACTGCAACTGCGGATCGGCCAGGGCTTCATGCATCTGGCGCACCCGGCCGGCGGGGACGTGCCGCGCCTGGAAATGCGTCTCCCATTCGGCGGCGGTTTTGGTCAGCAGGATTTCGGCGATGACCGCGAACTCGCGGGCGCTGTCGGCGTCGCGTTCGGCGTTGCTGGCCTTGGCCATGTCAGGCCGCTCCACCGCGGTCCAGAAACGATTCTGCTGGCGGACATTGCTGGCGCCCAGCATCACCATGCCGTCCTTGGTGTGATACGCGCTGCTGGTCGAGTAATGCTGCGTATTGCCATGCGGCTTCGGATGCACGCCGTTGCGGGTGAAACCGGTGACGTGGGAGCTCATCAGGATGACCGCGACATCCAGCATCGCCATGTCGACCCGCTGACCCCGGCCGGTCTTTTCGCGCTGGAACAACGCCGTTGCCAGTGCAAACGCGCCCATCGTGCCGGTCGCGTAGTCGATCACCGGCGAGCCAAACTTCACCGGATGCACTTCCTCGGTCCCGGTCATCGCCATGATGCCGGAGGTCGCCTGGATCACGTGGTCATAGGCGGTCATCTGGCCGCGTGGGCCATCCTGGCCGAACGCCGACATCGACGCGTAGATCAGCCGCGGGTTGATCGCCGACAGCACGTCGTAGCCCAGGCCCAAAGCCTCGAACGCGCCAGGCCGGTAGTTTTCCACCAGCACGTCGGCGGTTTCCACCAGTTTCTTCAGCACCTCGCACCCGGCTTCGGTCTTCAGGTCCAGGGTAATCGACCGCTTGTTGGAGGCCTGGGTCAGGAACCCGGTGCCCATGCCCTTGAGGTTCAGTTCCTCATCGGTGCCGGAATCGCGGCTCTGGTCGGGGTCGGACGGGTGCTCGATCTTGATCACGTCGGCACCGAACAAACCAAGCTGATAGGCCGCAAACGGTCCGGCGAGAACGTGGGTGATGTCGAGAATACGGATGCCCTCGAACGGGCGTATGTCGGTTTGGGTCATCGGTGGTTTCCTCTTACGTTTCCCGGACGGTGCCGGCTTGTCCGCAAGCCGTCAACACGGTTGGATGGCGGCAACCCAAAGGGAGAGAACATATGCAAGTAAAAATGACCGTCGAAGGTGCCGTCGCCACGGTGACGCTGAACCGGCCGGAGAAGCTGAACGCGCTGACCTGGGAAATGCGCGAGCAGATGCGCGACCATCTCCACGAAATCCGCTTCAACGACGATATCCGCGCGGTGATCATCACCGGCGAAGGCCGGGCGTTCTGCGCCGGCGCGGACGTGGACCGCATGGGCGACAGCGACATCAAGACGGCCCGCTTCCGCCTGCAGCGCGGCAGCCATAGCGTCATCCGCGCACTGCACGCCATCGAGAAACCCACCATCGCCGCCGTCCGCGGCCACGCCGTCGG
>JANXSA010000202.1 GCA_025352915.1 Rhodospirillales bacterium
CGCACGCCTGCTATATTTACGTGCGCGGCGAGTTCTTCAACGAAGCGAGCAATCTGCAAATCGCCATCGACGAGGCGTACGAGGCCGGCCTGATCGGCGTCAACGCGGCCGGGTCCGGCTGGGACTTCGAGTTATACCTGCACCGTGGGGCAGGGGCCTATATCTGTGGCGAGGAAACCGCCCTGATCGAGAGCCTTGAGGGCAAGAAGGGCATGCCGCGCCTGAAACCGCCCTTCCCGGCGGCGGTCGGGCTGTATGGCTGCCCGACGACGGTGAACAACGTGGAAAGCATTGCCGTCGCGCCAACCATCCTGCGCCGCGGCGCCGCCTGGTTCTCCGCCCTCGGCCGCCCGAAGAATGCCGGCACGAAGCTGTTCTGCATCTCCGGCCACGTGAACAAGCCGTGCAACGTCGAGGAAGAACTCGGCATCCCGATGCACGAACTGATCGACAAATACGCCGGCGGCGTGCGCGGCGGCTGGGACAATTTGCTCGCGGTGATCCCCGGTGGTGCCTCGGTGCCGTTGTTGCCCAAAAGTATCTGCGACACCGTGCTGATGGATTTCGACAGCCTGCGCGAAGTCCGCTCTGGCCTGGGCACTGCGGCGGTGATCGTGATGGACCAGTCCACCGACGTCATCAAGGCGATCGCTCGCCTCTCCGCCTTTTACAAGCACGAGAGCTGTGGCCAGTGCACGCCGTGCCGCGAGGGCACCGGCTGGATGATGCGGGTGATGAACCGCATGGTCCAAGGCCGGGCCGAACCGGACGAGATTGATACCCTCGAACAAGTCACCAAACAGGTCGAGGGCCATACCATCTGTGCCCTCGGCGATGCGGCCGCTTGGCCGATCCAGGGGCTGATCCGGCATTTCCGGCCAGTGATGCTGGAACGCATCCAGCAGTACAAGTCGCGCGGTGCCGCCCGCATGGCAGCGGAGTAACCGGCCATGGTGAAGGTCACTGTCGACGGCATCGATGTTGATGTCCCGCCCGGCTCGAACGTGCTGCAAGCCTGCGAGGCCGCCGGCAAGGAAGTTCCCCGGTTTTGCTACCACGAGCGGCTGAGCGTGGCGGGGAACTGCCGCATGTGCCTGGTCGAGATCGAGCGCGCCCCGCCAAAACCCTTCGCCTCCTGCGCCTATCCGGTCGCCGAGGGCATGGTCGTGCACACCGACACCCCGATGGTGGTGAACGCACGTCGAGGGGTGATGGAATTCCTGCTGATCAACCACCCGCTGGATTGCCCGATCTGCGACCAGGGCGGGGAATGCGACCTGCAGGACCAGGCGGTCGGCTATGGCCGCGATAGCTCGCGCTATGACGAGCACAAGCGCGCGGTGAAGGACAAGAACCTCGGCCCGCTGATCAAGACGGTGATGACGCGCTGCATCCACTGCACCCGGTGCATTCGTTTCTCCGCCGAGATCGCCGGCGTCTCCGAACTCGGTGCGACGGCGCGCGGCGAGGGCATGGAAGTCGGCACCTATATCGAAAAAGCGCTGACCAGTGAGCTTTCCGGCAACCTGATCGACATCTGCCCGGTCGGCGCGCTCACCTCCAAGCCGTATGCGTTTGTCGCGCGGCCGTGGGAATTGAAGAAGACCGACAGCGTCGATGTGCTGGACGCCGTGGGCGCCGCCATCCGTGTCGATGCCCGCGGGCCGGAAGTGCTGCGCGTGCTGCCGCGGCTGAACGAGGACGTCAACGAGGAGTGGCTGGCCGACAAGTCGCGCTTCTCGATCGACGGGCTGAAGCGCCGCCGGCTCGACAGTTGCTGGGTCCGGCGTGATGGCCGGATGGTCAAGGCCAGTTGGGACGAGGCCTTCGCCGCCATCGCCGCCAAACTCAAGGGCGTGCCCGGTGACCGCATCGGCGCCATCGCCGGCGACCTCGCCGATGCCGAAAGCATGCTGGCGCTGAAGGACCTGATGGCAGCCTTGGCCTCGCAGAACCTCGACTGCCGCCAGGACGGGTCGGACACCGATGTCTCGCGCCGCGATTTCTACACCTTCAACACCTCGATCGCCGGGATCGAGGAGGCCGACGCAATCCTGCTGGTCGGCACCAACCCGCGCACCGAGGCGCCGCTGATCAACGCGCGCATCCGCAAGCAATGGGTCGCCACCGGGCTCAAGGTCGCGTCCATCGGTCCGAACGCCGACCTCACCTACCCCGTCACCAACCTGGGCAACGCGCCGGCGCTGCTGGACGGCAGCAATCCCTTCGCCGCCACGCTCAAAGCAGCCAAGAATCCGATGCTGATCGTGGGGCAGGGCGCACTGGCCCGCCCGGACGGCGCCGCGATCCTTGCCGCCTGTTGGAAGCTCGCCGCCGAGACTGGCATGCTGGCCGCCGAATGGCACGGCTTCAATGTGCTGCACCATGCTGCCGCCCGCGTCGGTGGCCTCGATCTCGGCTTCCTGCCGGGCAAGACCGGCAAAAACCTGTCCGCCATGCTCGGCGGCGGCGTGGACGTGCTGTGGCTGCTCGGCGCCGACGAGTTCGACACCGCGAAGATCGGCGCCAACACCTTCGTCATCTACCAGGGCCATCACGGCGACCGCGGTGCCGCCCGCGCCGACGTGATCCTTCCCGGTGCCGCCTACACCGAAAAGAACGGCACCTACGTCAACACCGTGGGCCGGGTTCAGCGCGGCCAGATGGCGATCTATCCGCCCGGCGACGCCCGCCACGACTGGACCATTCTCCGCGCCTTCAGCGCCGTCATCGGCAAAACCCTGCCGTACAACGACCTCGAAACCCTGCGCGCACGGTTGGAACAGACCAACCCGGTCTTCACCCGCCTCGACATCCTGCAGCGCTTCGGCTGCACCGACACGACCGGCCCCGCTGGCGATGCGGCTGCCCTGTCCGGCCCCGCCTTCATCCCCACCATCGCCAACTACTACCAGACCGACCCGATCAGCCGCGCCAGCCCGACCATGGACGAGTGCACCGCGACCTACATCACGCCGCCGCGCGCTGAGGCAGCGGAGTAGGCGCCATGGTCGATTTCCTGTTTAACCACCCGGTCGGCGTCACCCTCCTCACCGTCGCCAAGGCGCTCGCCCTGCTGGTGCCGCTGCTCGTCGCCGTCGCCATGATGACGCTCGCCGAACGCAAGATCATGGCCGCGATCCAGCTTCGCCGCGGCCCCAACGTCGTCGGCCCGTTCGGCCTGCTCCAGCCCTTCGCCGACGCCATCAAGATGATCATGAAGGAGACGATCATCCCCACCGGGGCCAATCGCGTCCTGTTCCTGATGGCGCCGATGCTCACCTTCGCGCTGGCCATGATCGCCTGGGCGGTGATCCCGGTGAATGACGGCTGGGCGATCGCCGACATCAACGTCGGTATCCTCTACCTCTTCGCCATCTCCTCGATGGGCGTCTACGGCATCATCATCGCCGGCTGGGCCAGCAACTCGAAATACCCGTTCATGGGCGCGCTGCGTTCGGCGGCCCAGATGGTCAGCTACGAAGTCTCCATGGGTTTCGTCATCGTGACCGTGCTGCTCTGCGTCGGCTCGCTCAACCTGAACGCCATCGTCAAGGCGCAGGAGACCATCTGGTTCGTCATCCCGCTCTTCCCGATGGCGATCATCTTCTTCATCTCCACCCTCGCCGAAACCAACCGCTCGCCCTTCGACCTGCCCGAGGGCGAGAGCGAGATCGTCGCCGGCTTCTTCGTCGAATACAGCTCGATGAGCTTCGCCCTGTTCTTCCTCGGCGAATACGCCAACATGTTCCTGATGGCGGCAATGACCACCATCCTGTTCCTCGGCGGCTGGCTGCCGCCCTTCGGCATCGAGCCGTTCACCTGGATCCCCGGGCCGGTCTGGTTCGTGCTGAAGATCTGCTTCATCATGTTCGTCTTCGTCTGGGTCCGCGCCACCTTCCCGCGCTACCGCTACGACCAGTTGATGCGCCTCGGCTGGAAGGTCTTTCTCCCGTTCTCGCTGTTCTACCTGGTGCTGGTGGCCGGCGTGCTGCTGGCCATGGGCTGGCTGCCCAAGGCCGTATAGGAAACCACCATGGCATTCCTCGACCGCACTGCCCGCAGCCTGCTCCTCAGCGAACTCGTCGGCGGCATGGCCCTGACGTTGAAATACTTCTTCAAGAAGAAGGTCACCATCAATTACCCTTACGAGCGCCAGGCCCTCAGCCCGCGCTTTCGCGGCGAACACGCCCTGCGCCGCTATCCCAACGGCGAGGAACGCTGCATCGCCTGCAAGCTGTGCGAGGCGGTCTGCCCCGCCCAGGCCATCACCATCGAGGCGGAAGCGCGCGAGGATGGCAGCCGCCGCACCACGCGTTACGACATCGACATGACCAAGTGCATCTATTGCGGCCTGTGCGAGGAAGCCTGCCCGGTCGACGCCATCGTCGAAGGCCCAAACCTGGAATTCGCCACCGAAACCCGCGAGGAACTGCTCTACGACAAGGCCAGGCTGCTGGAAAACGGCGATCGCTGGGAACCCGCGCTGGCCAAGCGCCTGGAACAGGATGCACCCTACCGATGATAAGGTGGCAACCTGAGAAGCCAAGTGGCAGGAAAAGTCTTCTTTTTGTGAACAAAAAGAAGCAAAAAAACTTTATCCATTGCCCCCCCGTCGCCTTTGTTTTCTGCAACGGGGAAAAGTTTTTTGCTTCTTTTTTTCAAAAAAGAAGACTCTTGCCTTCCCCTTTTTCGGGTGCTCACGGCCGATGATCGCATCCCTCGCCTTCTACATCTTCGCCACCATCCTGCTGGTCTCCGCCGGCATGGTGGTGACCGCGCGTAACCCGGTGCACTCGGTGCTGTTCCTGGTGCTCGCCTTCTTCAACGCCGCCGCCCTGTTCCTGCTCGCCGGCGCCGAATTCCTGGCGATGATCCTGGTCATCGTCTATGTCGGCGCGGTCGCGGTGCTGTTCCTGTTCGTCGTGATGATGCTGGACATCAACTTCGCCCAGCTGCGCGAGGGCTTCCAGCGCTATCTGCCGATCGGTGCCACCGTGGCGGTGATCCTGCTGGCCGAACTCGCCATCGTGCTCGGCGGCTGGACGCTCGCGCCGCAATCCGCCGGCCTGCGCGCCGCCCCCATGGACCCCGCCGTGTCCAACACGGTGCAGTTGGGAAAAATCCTCTACACCGACTACATCCTGCTGTTCCAGGCATCCGGCCTGGTCCTGCTGGTGGCAATGATCGGCGCCATCGTGCTGACCCTGCGCGACCGCGGTTTCTCGCGCAACCAGAGCGTCGCCGTCCAACTCGCCCGCACGCCGGCCAACACCATGGAATTGCTCGACCTCGCCAGCGGCAAAGGCACCAAGGGCATCGACTTCCTGCGCCCCAAGGCCCGCGAACCCGAGCCGGTCGCCGACACCCACGACGACCACAAGGGACACCACTGACATGCTGCTCCCGGTCCCCCTCAGCCATTACCTCGCCGTCTCCGCCATCCTCCTGGTGATGGGCATCTTCGGCATTTTCCTCAACCGCAAGAACGTCATCATCATCCTGATGTCGGTCGAGCTGATCCTGCTGGCCGTGAACCTCAACCTCGTCGCCTTCTCCGCCGCCCTGGGCGATCTCGCCGGCCAGATCCTGGCGATGTTCGTCCTCACCGTGGCCGCCGCCGAGGCCGCCATCGGGCTCGCCATCCTGGTGATCTACTTCCGCAACCGCGGCTCGATCGAGGTCGAGGACGTCACGCTGATGAAGGGCTAGCCGACATGCTGTTCGCAACCGCGGTCCTGTCGCCGCTGCTCGGCGCCATCGTCGCCCTGCTCTTCGGCCGTCAGATAGGCGACCGCGCCGCCCAGGCGGTGACCATCCTGTGCATGATCCTGGCCGCCATCTGCGGCATCTCGGCCTTCGTCCAACTCGCCTACGGCGGCGGCACCCCCGGCGTGATCCACCTCGCCACCTGGGTCTCCTCCGGCGACTTCACCGTCTCCTGGGCGCTGCGCTACGACACCCTCTCAGCCGTGATGGTGGCCATGGTCACCTTCGTCGCCACCCTGATCCACATTTACTCGGTCGGCTACATGGGCCACGAGCCGCACGGCACCGTCTACCGGTTCTTCAGCTACCTCAGCCTGTTCACCTTCGCCATGCTGATGCTGATCACCTCGGACAACCTCCTCCAGCTGTTCTTCGGCTGGGAAGGCGTCGGCCTCGCCAGCTACCTGTTGATCGGCTACTGGTATCAAAAGCCCAGCGCCTGCGCCGCCGCGATAAAAGCCTTCATCGTCAACCGCATCGGCGATCTCGGTTTCGCCCTCGGCATCGCCCTGGTCTTCGTCGTGTTCGGCAGCATCACCTTCGACACCATCTTCGCCGCAATCGGCCAGCACCAGAACGACGCCTACAGCATCCTCGGCACCAGCTTCCGCGCCTATGAAGTCATCGGCATCCTCCTGTTCATCGGCGCCGCCGGCAAATCCGCCCAGCTCGGCCTGCATGTCTGGCTGCCCGACGCGATGGAGGGCCCAACCCCGGTCTCCGCCCTGATCCACGCCGCCACCATGGTCACCGCCGGCGTCTTCCTGATGGCGCGCATGTCGCCGCTGCTCGAATACGCGCCCTACGCCATGGGCTTCGTCACCTTCATGGGCGCCAGCACCGCCCTGGTCGCCGCCACAATCGGCTGCGTCCAGAACGACATCAAGCGCATCATCGCCTATTCCACCTGCTCACAGCTGGGA
>JANXSA010000289.1 GCA_025352915.1 Rhodospirillales bacterium
GACCCTTCGGCGATGTTCGCGCGCGTCGGAACACACCACCTCGACTTCCGCCAGCCGCGCGCCGGCCGCCCGCGCCACCTCGCGCCAGGCATCGCGGGTGATGGCGAGCGGGTTCACGCAATCCGCCACCACCACATGGCCCAGCCGCAAATTCGTCGCCGCAATGCCGTAACCGACGATATACCCCGCCGGCCCGACCTCACCGGCCAGCACATCGCTGTCGCGGATCGCCTGCTCGATGGTGTCGATGCGCAACCACACGCCATGCAACCGCGCCGCCAGCCCGGCGGCCAGGGTGGATTTGCCGGTGCCGGGAAGCCCGGACATCGCAATCAGCAGCGGTGCGGAAGGTGCCATGCCAAAGCTTCCTTCATCAGCCACGCGCCCGGCAAGCCTTCGCGCCCGCCACCCCGCACGGTAGTATGTCCGCATGAACAATCCCGAAGTCATCATTGTCGGCGCTGGCGTGGCCGGTCTCGCCGCCGCCGCCGCCCTGCGCGAGGGCGGCCGAAGCTGCGTGGTGCTGGAGGCCAGCCAGCGCGCCGGCGGACGGGCGCGCACCGTGCTGGTCGGCGCGGACGCCTTCGACCTCGGCGCCACCTGGCTGCACGATGCCGACCGCAACAAGCTCGCCGACCTCGCCCTGGCCGCCGGCGACACGCTGATCGACGCCGACGCCACGCGCACCCGGATCACCCTGATCGACGGCCAGCCCGGCACCGTCGAGGACGAATACGCCTATAACCGCGCCGCCCAACGCTTCGACACCACCTGTCACGCCCGTGCGGGCCTGGACCCCGATATCAGCCTGTCCGACGCCCTCGCCGATCTGCGCGACGACCCCTGGATGGCCACCATCGAGACCTGGGAAGCCGCCCAGATCGCGGCGGCCGATCCGCGCCGCCTGTCGGTGCGCGACTGGGCGGCCAATGATCTCCAGGGCCGTAACCTGTGGGCGGAGGGTGGCATCGGTGCCCTGGTCGAACGCCGTCTGGCGCCACTGGCCGGCGAGATCGTGTTCGGCGCCAAGGTCACCCGCATCGCCTGGGGCGGCCCGGGCGTGACGGTTGAGACCAGCCAAGGCGTGGTGCGGGCAGAGTCCTGCATCGTCACCGTCTCGGCCGGCGTGCTGGCGGCCGGCGGCATCACCTTCGACCCGCCTTTGCCCGAAACCCATCGCGGGGCGATCGACGCCCTGCCGATGGGCTTGCTGACCAAGATCGCGTTGCACATCCCCGATGGCGACCGGCTCGGCCTGGCGCCGGGCACCAGCATCCGCCGCCGGCTGTCCCGTCCGCTGGAACCCGTCCTGTCGCTGCATGCCTGGCCGCACGGCGCCCGCCATATCGCCGGCTTCGTCGGCGGCCCGGCGGCCTGGGACCTCGCCCGCGGCGGCGAGGGGGCGACCAAGGCGTTCGCGCTGCAACAACTTGGCCAAGCTCTCGGCGTGGCGGCGGTGGCCAAGGTCGGCGAGATCACCGTGTCGTCCTGGGGCACCGATCCGCTGCATCGCGGTGCCTATACCTATGCGCTGGCCGGGCATGCCGGGGCGCGGGCGGTGCTCGGCACGCCACTGGCCGGCGGGCGGCTGGCTTTTGCCGGCGAGGCGGTTTGTACCGATGGGTTGGCCGGCACGGTGGGCGGGGCATTTCTCAGTGGCGAACGGGCGGCGGGGATGGTTCGATAGTGAAGATTCTTGCTATTTCAGCGGTTCGAGGATGGAGACGTAGTTGGCGACGGCGGCGCCGCCCATGTTGAAGACGAGGCCGCGATCGGCTTTTGGCAGTTGCATGGCGCCGGCGGTGCCGGTGAGTTGCATGGCGGCGATGGCGTGCATCGAGACGCCGGTGGCGCCGATCGGGTGGCCCTTGGCTTTCAGGCCGCCGGAGACGTTGATCGGCAGGCGGCCGGATTTTTGGGTGATGCCGTCGAGGATGGGTTTGGCGCCCTGCCCCGCTGGTGCCAGGCCCATGGCTTCGACGACGAGAAGTTCGGCGATGGTGAAGCAGTCATGGACTTCGGCGAAGTCGAGGTCTTTCAGCGTCAGGCCTGCTTGGGCTAGGGCGCGGTGGAAGGCTGTTGCCGCACCTTCGAAGGCGGTGGGGTCGCGGCGGGAGAGGGGCAAAAAATCGTTGACCTGGATTGCGGCGCGGAAGCGGACGGCTTTGTTCATCGTGCGGGCGGTTTCTTCGTTGGTGAGGATCAGGGCGGCGGCGCCGTCGGAGACCATGGAGCAGTCAGTGCGTTTCAGCGGGGGGGCGACGTAGGGGTTTTTCTCCGACACGGTGCGGCAGAAATCGTAGCCGAGGTCGCGGCGCATCTGGGCGTAGGGGTTGTCGACGCCGTTCTTGTGGTTCTTGGCGGCGATGGTGGCCAGCGCGTCGGACTGGTCGCCGTAACGCTGGAAGTACGACTCGGCGATTTTGCCGAAGACGCCGGCGAAGCCTGCGGGGATTTCGCCCTCCTCCTTGCGGTAGGCGGCGGAGAGGAGGATGTCGCCGACCTGGGGGCCAGGGGTGGCGGTCATCTTCTCGGCGCCGATGACCAGGGCGAAGCGGCCACGGCCGGCGGCCAGGAAATCGCGGGCGCCGTGGATGGCGGCGGAGCCGGAGGCGCAGGCGTTTTCGAAGCGTGTGGCCTGGGTGAAGCGGAGTTCGGGGACGGATTGCAGGACCAGGGAGGACGGGAAATCCTGTTTGGAGAAGCCGTTGTTGAACAGCGAGACGAAGACGCCGTCGATGTCCGCCGGGTCGATGCCGGCGTCGTCGATGGCGGTGCGGGCGACGCGGGCGATGAGGGACTCGACGTCGGGCTCTTCGAGCTTGCCGAAGGGGGTGTGGGCCCAGCCGATGATGCAGGCTTCGGTCATGGTTCTTTTCGCTCCACGCATGCGGGTTGGGGCAGTTTAGCGGGTTGCGGTTTGGGGGGAAGGGAGGGGTTGGTTTGGTAATATTTGTTTTGATATCGTAATATTATAGGCGTGAGTTTTCGTTGAACGGGGATGTGCCAATTTTTGGACAAATCGACCGATCATGGTGAGACGGCGGGTTGGGGGCGCGGGGCAGTTCGCGGCTGGGGAATGGGCGGGCGCCGGTTGGGACCGACGGGCATTGGTCGTGGCGACCGTGCTGGCGCGCATGGGGGATGCCGGGGGGGCATGCCGGGGGATTTGGCGCCAGGCGGGCGCGATTGGGACGGCGGGGGGCCGGGGAGATCGGCGTGGTGGCGCGGGGGGACTCGCTGGGTTCCAGCGCGGGGCGGGGATGGGGGGATTGCGCGGGGAGCGGGAGTTGGCCGGCTTGCCAGAGGATGAGGATGGATTCCAGGCGGGTGAACAAGCGGGAGAGGGCGGCGAAAATCAGGGCGTGCAGGGACGCCACCAGTCCAGCCTGGTTTGCGTGATGGTCGGCCTCGGTGCGGATCGCGGCGGTGATGGCGGCGATCTGTTGGGCCAGCGGGTTGGATAGATCAGACATTGGGGACATATTACCTAGGACAATGGAGGGTGTCAAAGGTTTTTTTTCGGAATATTGGCGACGGTGATGGAATTGCCGATCCGTTCGTGCGTCGCCTGGTTGGGCACCATCCAGAACCGAGCGATGGTGCTGACGCAGCGGGATGTCAGGTTGGGGTCGTTTGTAGCTGCCGAAGCAGCGCGCGCGGTTTCGGCAGGAGGCCTGACGAAGCTCATTAGCTCGACCAGAGAACCGTTAAGTTAGATATTTTCACTTGTTCGGGTCTGCGCTGGCTTCATCCGATTGCCCTGGCTTCCCCCGCAGGGCTATCGCATATGGATGGCGGCTGGCCGATTCAGCAAGGAAGAATTTTCACAAAGAGGCAGAGAGGCAGAGAGGAGAAGCACCTTGTTTGGCTCCTCTCCGCCTCTGGGTTGGGCGGGAAGGGAGCCTGGATTGCTTCGCAAGGGCTCGCAATGACGGGGTTGGTGGGACGAACTGCCTCTTTGTGGAAATTTCTTGTTTGCTGTCCTGCCCAAACGCCCCGCTTCCGCCATATGCGATAGCCCTGGCTTCCCCCGTCTGTGATCTTGCGGAACGCAGCCAAGCTGCATACCATCGGCATGAGGCCTCCGGGAGGCCCTGGGATCTTGGTGATTGTCAATCTGAACGCCCTAAACAACGACACCGCTGTGGTGACTGCGCCGCGTGAACGCCCCCGCGGCGCGTCGATCCGCGCGCATCTCCTGGTCCTGATCAGCGCCGTCACCATTCCCTTGCTCGTCCTGTCCACCGTGCTCGGTTTTGCCAACGCCGACGCGCAACGCCGCGCCATCGAGGCCGTCCGGCGCGATGTCGCCGGCAACCTCACCCATCTCCTCGATCGCGAATTCACCCGGGTCATCGCCGTGCTACAGACGCTCGCCGACATGGCAGAGTTGGACACGATGCCATCGCCGGCGTTCCGGCAACTGGCGGCGACCATCGCCACCGCCCATGCCCTTGACGGCATCGGTGTCTTCGACCGCTCCGGGCAACTGCTCGCCACATCCCTCCCGCTGGTGACGCTGCCCATTCGTACCGACATGACGCCGATCGCCGCCGCGTTCGACGGCAGCGTCGCCATTTCGGGCTTCCAGATCGGCCTCGTTACCAAACGCCCTCTCTTCATGGTCTCGGTGCCGATCCGCCGGAACGGCACGATCGCCACCGTGCTGACCGCGGGCGTCGACCCGGTGCGGTTGAGCGGATTGTTTGCGGAGGCCGGATTGAAGGCCGATTGGCCCGCCGCCATCGTCGATCGCAACGGAATTTTCATGTCCCGCAGCCTTCACAATGCGCTCTATATAGGCAAACTGGCCCGTCCCCATATCGTGGCTATCGCGAAATCGCAGGACATCGAGGGATCGTTCGACAACGTCACCTATGAAGGGACTGCCGTTACCAACGCGTTCCGCCGATCGCTGGAATCGGGTTGGACCGTGGTGGTGGCGGTGCCCAGGAGCGAAATCGATGCCGTTTTCTGGCGCACCGTGGCCTGGCAGTTTCCCGTGGGCGCAGCGCTGATCGGGTCGAGCCTGTTTTTCGCGTCGTACATCGCCCGGCGCATCAGCGCGCCCGTTCGCTCCCTGGGCGATGCCGCGCGGGCCCTGGGCGAAGGCCGTGCCCTGCCGCCGCTGGAAAATGGCATCTCCGACTTCCGCGATGTTTCGGCGGCCTTCACCAAGGCCGCTGCACTGGCGCAGGAGCGGTCCGCGATCGAGCAAAGCCTGGCCGCGAGCGACCGCCGATACCGTGTCGCCATGTCGGTCGGTCATATGGGATCATGGGAGACCAACCTCGAGGATGGCACCCGGACATGGACCCCCGAGGGGATGGCGCTGTTCGGCCTGTCGCTCCCCGGCGGCCACGGCCGCGTCGGCGGTGATGACGATGAATTTCACACGGCGCTGCACCCCGAGGACCGCCATATGACGGCCCATCTTCATGCGCTGGCCCACCGGCAGGATAGCTTCGTGACTGAATACCGGGTCGTCCGGCCGGACGGTGCGGTCCGCTGGCTCTCCGGCCACGGGCAGATTTTTTCGCGGACGCCCGAT
>JANXSA010000297.1 GCA_025352915.1 Rhodospirillales bacterium
CGAACCGCTGGCGTGCCGGCGAAGATTGTAAGGAACGGGCTCTTGGCGACTGGCGAACCCTCCATCGACGCTCTCGGGCAGTTCCGCCTGCACCCAGCCCTGGGTTCGATCGGCGCCTCGGTCAACTTCACACAGGGCAACCTGATGATGGTGGTGGCCGGCGTGTTGATCCTCGGCACACTCTATTATGGCATGCGGCCGAAGGCGATCATTCCGGGCCGGCTGCAGGCTTTGGCCGAACTTGCCTATGACGGCATCTATTCGATGTGTTCCGACCAGATCGGCCACGAGGGCAAGCGCTTCTTCCCGTTCATCTTCACGCTGTTCTTCTTCGTGCTGATGGGCAACCTGCTCGGGCTGCTGCCGTTCTCGTTCACCTATACCAGCCACATCGCCGTCACCTTCGCGCTCGCCGCCTTGGTGATCACGGTCACCACGGTCGTGGCGCTGCGAATCCACGGGATGCATTTCTTCACCTACTTCTTCCCGGCTGGTGCGCCGAAGTTCCTGGCGCCGCTGATCATCCCGGTCGAGGTGATCTCCTACCTCTCGCGCCCGGTCAGCCTGTCCATTCGTCTGTTCGCCAACATGGTGGCCGGCCACGTCATGCTGATCGTCTTCGCCACCTTCGTGGTGATGATCGGCTCGGCCGGCGTCATCGGCTACTTCGGTGCCGTGCTGCCGCTGGCCATCAACGTCATCCTGGTCGGATTCGAACTTCTGGTAGCCTTTCTGCAGGCCTATGTGTTCGCCATCCTGACCAGCATTTACCTGCACGACGCGGTGCACCTGCACTAACTCGGCACGCCACCCTCTCCAAATTCGACGAAAGGACACTGTCATGGAAGTTGCAGCCGCGAAGGCCCTCGGGGCCGGTCTGGCCGTTATTGCGCTCGCCGGCGTTGGCATCGGCATCGGCAACATCTTCTCCGCGCTGGTTACCAGCGTGGCGCGCAACCCGGGCGCCCGCGACGCGGTGTTCCCGCTGGGCATCCTGGGCTTCGCGCTCACGGAAGCCGTGGCGCTGTTCGCCCTGCTGATCGCGTTCCTGATCCTGTTCGCTTAATATTGCGCCCTCAATCGCCGGGCGCGGCCATCCGGCCGCTTGGCTTCGCCGCATAGGCGGCGGCCGCCATTCGGCGGTCCGGATCGCGGCTTGGCCACGGTTCGGGGCACCGGTTCTGCATGAGGGGGCGCGGCCGATGTCGCGCCCTTTCGCGCGTTTACAGGAGACGGGTATGAGCAAGAGCCTCCGGCTCGCCGCCCTCACCGCGCTGGCCATGCTGCCGGCCGCGCTGAGCTTCGCGGCTGAGCCCAAAGAACACGCCGGCGGCATGCCGCAGCTGCGCTTCGATGATCCGTTGCTGGTGGCCCAGGTGTTCTGGCTGCTGGCGATCTTCGCCGTGCTGTACGTGCTGATGACCGGGGTCGCGCTGCCACGCGTTGCCTCCGTGCTTGCCGCGCGCCGCAGCCGCATCGATGGTGACCTGGAGGCCGCGCGCGCCGCCAAGGATCGCGCAGATGCCGCCATGGCCGACCACCGCAGCGCCACCGCCCGCGCCCGCGCCGAAGCGCAAGGGCAGGTGGCCGCCGCCATCACCCGCGCCCAGGACGAACTGGCGACCAGGACGGACGCCATGAACGCCAAGCTGGCGCAGCAGATCGCCGCCGCCGAAGCGCAGATCGCCGCCGCCCGCAACGCCGCCATGGGGGCGCTGCGCCAGGTTTCCGCCGACACCGCCGCCGCCGTGGTGGCGCGCATTGCCGGGGGCGCCGACCGCGGCCTGGTGGATGCAGCGGTTGACCGCGAACTCAGCGCCCGGGGGCACGCCTAAATGTTCGACAGTCTCCTTAGCGACCCGCATGTCTGGGAAGCCGTCAGCTTCGTGCTGTTCTTCGTGCTGCTGGGCCGGACCATCTGGTCCAAGCTCACCGGCGCGCTGGATGCCCGTGGCGAGGCGGTGAAGGCCGAACTGGCCGAAGCCTCCCGCTTGCGGACCGAGGCCGAGGCCATGCTGCGCCAGGCGGAAGCCGACCGCACCGCGGCGCTAGCCGAAGCCCAGCAGATGCTGGACCGCGCCAGGGCGGAAGCCCTGCGCGTGGCCGAGGCGGCCGGCGTGGAGGCCGCAGCCGCGGCCAAGCGGCGTGAGCGTATGGCCCTGGACCGCATCGCCTCGGCGGAGGCCGGCGCCATCGCGGATGTGCGGAACACGGCGGCCGATATTGCCACCGCCGCGGCCCGCGCCGTCATCGCGCAGCAACTGGACGCCAATGCCGACGCGCAGTTGATCGACCGCGCAGTGGCTGAACTGCCGTCGGCGCTTCGCGCCGCCTGAATCGGACCGCTTCGCGCCGCCTGACCCGTCAGCGCGGCTGGCGTGCATGGACGGGGGCCCTCGGGTCCCCGTTTTCATTGGCCGAACCACCCGCCAGACCGCGTTCTCGTTTACGTCGGCTGCGATCCCCCGTAGCCTCTGACCCGGGAAGCAACCTCGGGAGACAAGAATGCGACGTTTGGCCCTAGCCGCCGCCTTGTTGTGCGGTACCACCCTCGCTACGCCGCTGGCGGCGCAGGCGCAAACCTTCCGTTGGGCCAATGACGGCGACGTCAACTCGATGGACCCCTATACCCGGCAGGAAACCTTCCTGCTGGCGTTCAACGCCAATATCTACGATCCCCTCGTGCGCCGCGGCGCCGACATGGTCGTGCAGCCCGCCCTGGCGGAGCGCTGGGAGACCCCCTCCCCCACCGTCTGGCGCTTCCATCTGCGCCGCAACGTGAAGTTCTCGGACGGCACGCCGTTCACCGC
>JANXSA010000298.1 GCA_025352915.1 Rhodospirillales bacterium
GATCGCCGATCGCCTGCTCGCCGCCTTCCTGCGTGACGATGGCGAGACCTTCGCGGACACGGCCGAGGCGCTGCTGGCGGCCGCGCGCCGCGACGTGCTCGAGCTCGCCGTGCGCAAGGCGGCCGAGCGCGAGGGCGATGATGCCGCCGATGCGCTGGAACTGGCACTTCTCGCCATCGCCGAGGGTGCGCGCATCGGCCCTTCCGGCTGGGCCGGGCTGGTGACCCTGCCGGTCGCCCTGCCGTCCGGAACCCCGCCCGACGCCGCTGCCATGGGCGAGGCGCTGGCCCGCTCGGGCATTCCCGCCGATACCATCGAGCTGCGCTTTCTGCCCGGCTGGCGCGCGCCCGATACACTCGCCGCCCTGTCCCCGATGACGATCCGCCGCATCCTGCTCGACCTGGTTCAAGGCATCGAGCCGCGCGACTTGCCGCCGGCCGATACCGATGACCTGGCCACGCGCGGCTTCGGCGCACTGTTCGGCCTCGAACTCGACTGGGACATCCCGGTCTGGGACGAAATCGCCGCCACCGGCTTGCCGGACGAGGAAGACGACGAAACCACGCCTGACGAAGCGCGTCGCGCCGCCCTGTTCGACAGCTGGCGCGGCGCGGTCTTCGACGCCCATGGCGGCTGCGTCCCGCTCGCTCTCGTGCCTCCCTCGGAGCTCGGCGCTGAAATCGCATCCTTCCTCGATGAGGCCGGCCAGCACACCGACGGCATCGACGAAATCCGCGAATTCATCGCCATGGCCCGCGGCGAAGCCGGCGGCGAAGAAGTCGTCTGCCGCGCCGAAATCATCGGCACCGGCCTGGAGCTCTCGCTTTACGCCGCCTCCGGCCGCTTCCTCGACAGCCTCACCCTGACCGCCGACCGGCTGCCGGCCGCGCCCGAGGAAATGCTCCGCGTCATCGGCAGCTTCGTCCGTTTGGTGCCGAACGCGCCGGGGTAGCAAGGAAGAAAGGGTTCTTTTTTGAAAAAAAAGAACCAAAAAACTTTTATCCATAAGAATCTTCTCTCCCCTCGCGCTTGGGCGAGGGGGGCTCTAGCCTAGCCCGTCCAGGGCTTGCCCCAGTTATCGTCAAACACCACCTCGCCCAGTGGCGCCCGCCGCACCGGCCCGAACTTGCCGCGCGGAAATCCGACCGGCAGGATCGCATAGGAATGAAACCCCTCGGGAATGCCCATCGCCGCCTCGGCTTCTTTCTCATGGATCAGGTATAGCGTCGTCAGCGTCGTCCCCAGCCCCACCGCCCGCGCCGCCAGCAGCATGTTCTGCACCGCCGGATAGATCGACCCCCCGGACCCGCGCGGCCCCGACAAACACGGCACGATCCACACCGGCGCCTCGTGAATGTGATCCGCCAGATGCTCGGCCGCCGCCAGCATCCGCTCGAACCCTTCCGCCGAGGTCCCCGGCGCCGAGCCCCCCGCCCGATAGCGCGGCCCCACCACCTCGTGCCAGCCCCGGCGATACAACGCCCCCGCTGCCGCCTTGATCGCCGCGTCGCGGATCACCAGGAAGCGCCAGTTCTGCTGGTTCCCCCCGCTCGCCGCACAGGTCCCGGCCTCCAGCACCTGGTTCAGCAACGCCACCGGCACGGCATCGGGCTTCAACCGCCGCATCGAGCGGGTGGAACGGATGATCTCGAACAGATCGGCGGTTTCGGCCATGGCATCACTCCTTGCAGGCGACAGCACAATCAGCGCATGGCCGGCCGCCCCCGGCAAGGCCCGGCCGATGCCTTGGCAGCCCGGCCCAATCCGGCGCATAGCGGAACCGGTCCGCCCCAAAACCGTCACGCCGGGCGCAAGCAACAGGAGTGCGTCGCGCCGATGCCCGGATTGCCCAAAGCGCGGCTTAGTTGAGCGCTACGGCACCGTCGTCGCTGGCCTGGCCATGATCGCGGTGTTCGTGGTCTTCGCGCCCAACTTCGCCACCGCGCCGAACCTCATCAACGTGCTCAAGGACACCAGCTTCCTGGCGATCCTCGCCCTCGGCTTTGCCCCGGCGCTCATCGTCGCCGAGCTTGACCTTTCGGTCGCCGACATCGCCAGCCTCGGCGCGGTGATGGTCGGCTGGCTGGTGCAGATGAAGCTCGACCCGGGTCTCGCCGTGCTCGCCACCCGCCCTGTCGCGCCCCCCTTGGCCGCAGCCGCCACCCAGGTCGCCGGCGAATGGATGGCCGCCTGGCACCTCGACGGCCACGCCTACGCTGACATCGCCGCCGACGTGCGCGCCTTCACCGAAGCCTTCGTCCGCAACGCCCAGTCCCCCAGCCCCGCCACCCAACAGGCGATCCACGACACCACCCTGGCGCTCGGACGCCGCCCTGGCCCGCCACGGCACCACCCTGGCCGACCAGATGGCCTGGCGCTCGCAATGCGCCCATGGCTGGTGGGACCTCGTCGTCCCCAGCCCGCCCAACCTCCCCAACCGCCCCGGCGTGCCAACCCACCAGCCCGGCACCCCGTTCTGGCAAACCGGCGGCGCCCCGCACTGCGCGCCCTAAGGCGCCTCCGGCACCACCCGCCGCAACTCGTCGATCGCCACCAGCACCCCGTCGCGCTCGAAATGCCAGAACGTCCAGCCATTGCACGACGGCGCGTTCTGCACCGCCGCGCCGATCTTGTGGATCGAGCCCTGCAACGCCCCCACCCGGATCGTCCCATCCGCCACCACCACCGCCTGCACCGCCCGCGTACGGTCCACCAGCACGCTCCCCTCCGGCAGCAACCCCCGCTCCACGATCGACCCGAACGGCACCCGCGGCACCTCCCGCTTGCTCACCGTCACCCCGATCGCCGTCTCTGACGCCACCTCCACCTTTAACAACCGCCCCAGCGCCGCCTCCACATACGCCGGATGCCGCTCGATCCCGATGAAATGCCGCCCCAGCCGCTTGGCCACCGCCGCCGTCGTCCCGGTGCCCAGGAACGGGTCCAGCACGATATCCCCCACCCCGGTGCTCGCCACCATCACCCGATGCAACAGCGCCTCCGGCTTCTGCGTCGGATGCAGCTTCAGCCCATGGTCATTGCGCAGCCGCTCCGCCCCGGTGCACAGCGGAAAATACCAGTCGCTGCGCATCTGCACGTCGTCGTTCAGCGCCTTCATCGCCTGGTAGTTGAACCGATACCGGCTCTCCTGCCCCCGCGCCGCCCAGATCAGCGTCTCATGCGCGTTGGTAAACCGCCGCCCGCGGAAATTCGGCATCGGATTGGCCTTGCGCCACACCACGTCGTTCAGGATCCAGAACCCCAGCTCCTGCAACAGCGCCCCGATCCGGAAAATATTGTGATAGCTGCCAATCACCCAAAGCGTGCCGTCCTTGCGCAGCAACCGCCGGCACTCCACCAGCCACTCGCGCGTAAAAGCGTCATACGCGGCAAAGTCGGTGAACCGGTCCCACTCCTCGTCCACCCCGTCCACCAGGCTGTCATCCGGCCGCCGCAACTCCCCCCGCAATTGCAGGTTGTACGGCGGATCCGCAAAGATGCAGTGCACCGACGCCGCCGGCAGCATCCGCATGATGCGCACGGCATCGCCCAGCATCACCTGGTCGAGAGGAAGTTCGCGCACGATCTCCACTGTGATTGGGCACGCTCCAGAGTGACCCCCCATTCTCGCCAACCCAGCGAAGCCGCGTCAATCACACTTCCAACATTCGCCGCACCGTCCCGAACCCCGCCCGGTGATGCACCGTCACCCCCAGCGCCCGCAGCCCCGCCAGATGCGCCGCCGTCCCATACCCCGCATTCCCCGCCCAGCCATACCCGGGATACCGCCGATCCAGCCGCGCCATGCACCGATCCCGCACCACCTTCGCCACAATCGACGCCGCCCCGATACAAAGCTCGCTCCCATCCCCCCCCACAATGCACCGCACCGCACACGGCAAATCCGGCGCCCGATTCCCATCCACCAGCACCAACTCCGGCACCGCCGCCAACCGCAACACCGCCCGCCGCATCGCCAGCATCGCCGCCCCCAAAATATTGAGCCGCAAAATCTCCCCCACCGAAGCCGCCCCAACGCCGATCTCAACCCCCC
>JANXSA010000352.1 GCA_025352915.1 Rhodospirillales bacterium
GGCCTTGATGAAGGCCTCGACACCCCCCTGAGCCGAAGGCGCTTAAAGAATGGGGGTCTGGGGCCTCAGGCCCCAGCGGGTCCAGGGCAGAGCCCTGGCCTTGCTTCCCTAAGCTGTCACCGGGCTCGCGCTCGTCTGCCCGCGGCGGCTTTGCCACAGGGCCAGGAAGTCGATGGGTTGCACCAGCACGGGCGGGAAGCCGCCATCGCGGGTGACGTCGGCCAGGATATTGCGGGCGAACGGGAACAGGATGCGCGGGCATTCCACCAGCAGCACCGGCTCCACCGTCTCGGCCGGCAGGCCCGACAGGGTGAACACACCGGCGTAGGAGAGTTCGGCCAGGAACACCCGGCTTTCGCCGGCCGGGGCGTTCGGGTCATGGGCTTCGGCGCGAATTTGCAGCGTCACCTCGAAGACGTCCTGGCCGTCGGTCACCCGGCGCGCCTGCACGTCCAGGTTGATATCCACGCGCGGCGCAGTCCGCAGGGTGGTGAAGACGGCCGGCGCACCGGGAACCTCGAAGGACAGGTCCTTGATGTACTGAATGTTCACTACCAGCGGGGGGGCTTGCTGGGCGCCGTTGGCGACCGGGGTGTCCGACATGATTTTCTCCATCACAAACGCATGCCGGGGCGGTAGCACGCCAGCGCCAACGGGGAAAGCGACGGCGTCAATGCTTCCAGTTCAACCCTTCGGGGGCCGGCAGCGTCGGGTCGCAGCGCCGCTGCTCGACATTGGTGATTTTCTCGCCGGTCATGGCCAGGATGAAGCCCCAATGGCTGATCACCAGCGTGTCCGACCAGTCCGGCAGCGCCGCCATCTCCGCCCGAAACAGGGCCGCACGGGCGGCGACGCCCTCGGCGGGTTCCTCCATCGCCGGCCACCAGATATTGTCGATATGGGCAAAATCCAGCTCCGGCCATGACCGCGCCAACATGCTGCACGGGCTGCCGACATCGCAGGCAAAGGCGTAACGCTCGCTGACGATCGGGTTCACAAACACCGGCACATCGCCCAGTGCCCGGGCAATCGGCGCCGCCGTTTGAAGCGCCCGTGTATACGGCGAGACGATGATCCGGCGGATCTTCTCGCCCTTCAACCGCTCCGCCCCCTCGCGCGCCTGGCGATGGCCCAGCGGCGTCAGCTTGGGGTCGATGATGCCGGGATCGCGGCGCGTCACCGTGAAATGCAGGTTGAATTCGCTCTGGGCATGGCGCAACAGGATCATCCAGCCCGGATACAGGCCACATTGCGCGCTTGCAATGCCCCAGCCCAGCCAATTGGCTGGAGTTCGGTTGTGAACCGACCCCGCTTTGCCTATGTCTGGGGGCGCACCCGCCGCGGCGGGCAAGGAGAGTAGTAGATGATGGGCGCGTCCAGCGGCGGCTTTCCGATCGACCTGATCCTGTTCGGCATGATCGCGGCCTTCCTCGTGCTGCGCTTGCGCAGCATCCTGGGCAAGCGCCAGGGCTTCGAACGCCCGCCCGAGGCGGCGCGCCCCGACCTGCGCGTGGTGGAAGACGGCCCAACCGCCGCCTATACCCCGCCGCCCCCACCACCCGGCCGCGCCCTGCCCGACCCCGCCAGCCCGCTCGGCCGCACCCTGATCGCCATGCAGTCGGTCGATTCCAATTTCGCGCCCGCCCGCTTCCTGGACGGCGCCGAACAGGCTTTCGGCATGATCGTCACCGCCTTCGCCGCCGGCGACCGCGCCGCCCTGCGCCCGCTGCTGTCCGACGACACCTATGCCGCCTTCGACGGCGCCATCAGCGGCCGCGAAACCGCCGGCGAAACCCAGCGCACCGAAATCCACGACATCCACGGCGCCAGCATCGAAGCCGCTGAACTGCGCGGCGGCAACGCCAGCGTCACCGTCCAGTTCATGAGCGACCAAGTGAACCTCACCCTCGGCGCCGATGGCAAGGAGGTGCACGGAACCGATGCCGTCACCGAAATCCGTGACATCTGGACCTTCGAGCGCGACCTCGGCTCGCCCGACCCGGCCTGGCGGCTGGTGGCCGCGCGCAGCGCTTGATGCCGGCCGAAGGAAAGAAGTTCTTTTTTGCAAAAAAGAACCAAAAAACTTTTATCCTTTTGGTGCTCGCCCTGCTGGCCGGCTGTGCGCCGCAACGGACGGCGGGAAATGCCCCGACTGCCATTGCGGTTCCCACCACGCCAGGGCCTAGCCTGACGCCGGTGCGTTTCGACCAGCTTCCCGGCTGGTCCACCGATCGGCCGTCGGAGGCAGTTCCATCCTTTCTCGCCGGCTGCCCGCGGCTGACCGACCCGCAACTCCTCGCCCTGTGCAGCCGCGCGCGCGACCTCGCCCCCGGCAACGATATCGCCGCCCGCGCCTTCTTCGAACAATCCTTCCAGCCCCACCTCGCCTCCACCGACGGCACCGCCCAGGGCCTGGTCACCGGCTATTACGAGCCGGAATTCCGCGCCTCGCGCACCCGCGGCGGCGAATTCCAGACCCCTTTACTGCGTCGCCCATCTGGGCATGTCCAAGGCCGTACCCTGCCACCGCGCGCCCAGATCGCCCGCGGTGCGCTCGCCCGCCGCGGCCTGGAACTGCTCTGGGTCGCCGACCCCGTCGACGCCTTCTTCCTCCAGATCCAGGGCTCCGGCCGCGCCCGCCTCGATGACGGCTCAATCGTCCGCGTCACCTATGACGGCCAGAACGGCCAGCCCTACGTGCCGATCGGCCGTGTCCTGGTCGATCGCGGCGAGATGAAGCTCGAAGACGTCTCGATGCAGTCGATCCGCGCCTGGCTCAAATCCCACCCCGGCGAGGCCACCGGCGTGATGGACCAAAACCCGTCCTACGTCTTCTTCCGCGAAGTGCGCGACGCAGCCCCCGACGCTGGCCCGCCCGGCGCCATGGGCGTCCCGCTCACCCCCCTGCGCTCCGTCGCCGTCGACCGCACCCACATCGCCCTCGGCACCCCGATCTGGCTCGACACCAACGACGCCCTCACCCCAACCACCCCGCTGCGCCGCCTCGCCATGGCGCAGGATGTCGGCGGCGCCATCCGCGGCCCGCTGCGCGCCGACCTGTTCTACGGCTGGGGCCCGGACGCCGAGGAACGCGCCGGACGCATGCGCCAGCCGGGATCGGTCTATGTCCTGCTGCCCCGCTGAGGCGGTGCCGTCGCAGCAGGGGGGCGGCCCACACAGGCTCGTTACCGGCGACTGCCTGACAGTCCTGTCCGGCCTGCCCGCCGACAGCGTCGATGTCGTCGTCACCTCGCCACCGTACAACATCGACCTGCGCTACCGCGCCTACCGCGACCAGCGCGAGGAGGCCGACTACCTCGACTGGATGGTCGCCATCTGCACCGAACTCCGCCGGGTGATGAAGCCCGACGGATCGTTCTTCCTCAACATCTCCGGCAGCCACAGCCGCCCTTGGCTACCCTTCGAGCTGATTGTCCGCCTGCGCCCGCTCTTCGCGCTGCAAAACCACATCACCTGGGTCAAATCGATCGCCATCGGCGCGGACTCGACCGGGCACTACAAACCGGTCCAGGGCCAACGCTTCCTGCACCACGCTCACGAGCACATCTTCCACCTGACCCGCTCCGGCCACGTCAAGCTCGACCGCCTCGCCATCGGCGTCCCGTTCAAGGACAAGTCCAACATCGCGCGACGCGGCCATGCGCAGGACCTGCACTGCCGCGGCAACACCTGGTTCATCCCGTACCGCACGGTGAACAGCCGGGCGCAGAAATTCCACCACCCCGGCACCTTCCCGGTCGAACTCCCACTATGGTGCATCCGCCTGCACGGCACCCCCGCCCCCCTGGTGCTAGACCCCTTCATGGGCACCGGCACCACCCTGCTCGCCGCCCAGCGCGAAGGCGGCCGCGGCCTGGGCATCGACATCGACCCCAGCTACGTCGCCATCGCCGCCGAGCGGCTGGCGGCCGACGCCTCCCCCTGTTGATGGAACTGCCATGACACACCGTGGAAGCTGCCGTTGCGGCGACATCAAATTCGAGATCGACGGTCCCCTGATGGGCGTCGGCAATTGCCACTGCACGACCTGCCGCAAGACCCAGGGTACCGCCTTCCGCACCCGCGCCCGCGTCCGCCGCAGTGACTTCCGCTGGATCGCCGGCCAAGACCTCATGCAATCCAGCCAGTCCACCCCAGGCTTCCACCGCGGCTTCTGCCGCCGCTGCGGATCGCCGATCGTCAACTGGAACACCGCGGAGGCCGAATACGGCCGCCGCAACCAGGCAACCCTGGAAACCTACGGCATCGCCCTCGCCACCCTGGACGACGACCCCGGCGTAACCCCGGGCTTCCACGCCTTCGTCGCCTTCAAGGCGCCCTGGTTCACCATCACCGACACCCTGCCGCAGTTCGACGGCTTCCCGGACGAAGCCGTCACCGCCAAACCCCATGCGGGCAACCTTCCGGACGGACGCTGAAAATCACACCGGCTCAGGCGCCAAACCGGCCTAACCGAAACGCCTCCAGCCCCACCGCCGCGCCAGAGACCCGCGCCGCCAACGCCTCGCCCAACCCGGCCGAATGCTTGAAGCCATGCCCCGAACACGGCGAAGCGACAATCGCCCCCGGCACCCCCGGCACGTCATCCACAATGAACCCGCCATCCGGCGTCACGGTGTACAAACACGCCGCCGCCCGCTCCCGCGCCGCCAGCACGCCTGCCAGCCGTGGCGCCACATGCCGGGCATGAAACGCGGAGGACTCCTTGGCCGCGACCTGCCGGTCCACGCCATCGGCCGTCGTCTCCTCCTCGGCCTGCTCGGTCGCCACCTTCAGGCTGGCCTGCCCGTCCAAACACGGAAACCCGTAGAAGTAGTCCCCCTCGCGCGGCCCATGCATCCAGATGAAGATCGGGAACCGCTCGGGCGCATAGGAAGCGGGATCCGCCACCGGGAACCAGTGCAGCACCTGGCGCCGAACCGAGGTCACCGGCGCCAAGGCCGGCACCAGGCCACTGGTCCAGGCCCCCGCCGTCAACACCACCCGCCCGGCCCGCAACAGGCCGTGATCGGTGGTCAGACACACCCCGTCGCCGTCGCGCGCGACCGACCGCACCACCGTGCCCAACTGCATCCGCGCCCCCAACCGCCCGGCCAGTTCAAGCTGCGCCGCAATGCACCGCTCGGGAAACACCAGCCCGGCACTGGGCTCATAGGATGCGAACTCATCGCCTTCCAGCCGCATCTGCGGATAGCGCCGGCCCAGCTCATCGGCCTCCAGCACCTCGTGCGGGATCGCGCATTGCCGCGCCACCTCGATCGTCCGCTCAACGAACGCCGGCTTGCCGTGATGCCCCGTCGCAATCCCGCGCCGCCCCATCACCAGCCCGCCGCATTGCAACAGCAACTCTTCCCCGGTCTCCGCCTCCAACCCGCGCCACAACTCATGCGAGCGGGCCACCAGCGGCGCATAGGCCGCCCCCTCGCCCACCGCCAGCCGGGTAATCCGCGTCTCGCCATGGCTCGAACCCTGGTCGTGCGGCGGATGGAACCGGTCGATCCCCAGCGCCGACACCCCCCGCCGCGCCAGCGCCAACAGCGTCGCCGCCCCCATCGCGCCGAGCCCAACGACAATGACGTCCGCGCTCACCCCTGCCATGACCCCACCTCCTCCATCGGCCAGATCGGTCGCGGCACCCGCCGCCACGGCAGCGTCTTCACATCGGATTGGCCGGGACCGCGCGTATCCACCCGGATCACCTGCGAGCTGATCGGCGCAAAAAACTGAAAATTCGACGCGGTCTTCAGCACCGCCATCTGGTAGTCGCCGGGCTCGATGCCGAACGCCCGATAGACATCCGGCACATTACCCGCCGCCCCGCTGCGCTCGGTCACGAACAGCGTTACCGGCCCGACCTCGAACACCACCGTGATGCCCTGGTCGAACTCCGGCTGCTGGAATACCGCCACCTTCACCACGCCACCGGCAACCTTACGCACCCGCCCGGTCACCGTCAGCGGCGAAAAGAACTGCGGACAGGAATCACCCCCCACCGCCAGCGTCACCTCCGCCCCCTCGCCCGCCGCCGCCAACGCCCGCGCCGTCCCCGGCGAGATCAGCGGGATCAGCGCCCGACCCTTGATCCTCTGGCGCAGGATCGATTCCAGAATGAGATTGCTGTCCCCCGCCGTGCCGCCGAACACCGTGTCACCGGTATCACTCAGCACCACCACACCCTTCGCCGCCGCATCCGCCTGCCGCACCGCGGCATCAATCCCCACCGCCTGCTTGACCATGAAGGCCTCACGCCGCGCCCAGGCGAAATCCGCCGACTCCTCCGCCAGCCGCTCCGCCAACGCCCGGTCGCCATTGGTCGTCACCGTCACCGCCCAGCCGCCCTCGGCCACATCCAGCCAAGGCTGCATCGGACACGGTGCCACCGCCAGCACCCTCGCATCTCCCTCCATCTCCCGCGCCTGGTCAAACCACTCCTTCATCGGCCCGCCCGACGTCAAAAACTGCTCCTGATGCGTGATCAGCCGCAGCTTGCGCCACGCGATCACCGGCCGCACCTCGCCCCGCAACATCCGCACCAACAGCTCCCCGGACAAAAACCCGGTGTCATAGACATCATGCGGCTGCGTTCGATGCCCGATGATCGCCGTGCTATGCGCCACCATCTGCTGCGTGACATTCGCATGATGGTCCAGCGTCAACAGGATCGGCACCGCCGGCCCCAGCACCGCGCGCGCAATCCCAAGCTGCGCCCCCTCCACATCATCCACCCCCTCCGCACTGCACGCCCCATGCAGATGCGCCACCAGCGCGTCGATCCGTCCCGCCGCGCGCAGCAAGCTGCCGATCCGCTCCTCGAAGAACAGCCGTGACTCCGTGTCGATCCGCCCGCCCGCCATCGCCCAGGCCGAGATGATCGGCACCCAGTCGATGTCCATCCCGCACGCGGCCACGGCATCCAACATCCCGCCCACCTGACCACGCCCGGCCATGCGATCAAGCAACTCATCGCCCTCATAGATGCCGAACTGCCGAAACCCCTCCAACGTGGTCGGCACCGGATTGAAGTCGTTGGTTTCCTGCCCAATATGGATCACCGCGACGCGCATCACGCCCCCTCTCGCTTCGAGCGGCAATCATGGCGCGCCGGGCGCGCCGGGGGAATGCCCGTCGGCAAGGCAAGCAAGCCTCCGGCGGCAAAGGGCCGGCAGCCCTTTGA
>JANXSA010000391.1 GCA_025352915.1 Rhodospirillales bacterium
GAAGGACGACGCCATGATCGACCAGAGCCAGGTTCAACCACACATGGAGGTGGTCTGCTCCGCCGGCGGCCATATCGGCACCGTGGACCACATGGATGGCAGCCGCATCAAGCTGGCGAAGAACGACCAGGCCGCGGGCGGGCAGCACCATTACCTGCCCATGTCCGCCGTGGCCGGGGTGGAGAACGGCAAGCTGAAGCTGAACGTGGACGGCCAGAAGGCCAAGCAGATGATGCAGGGCGACATGGGCATGCAGCGGTAGGGCAATATGCGTTCAGATTGATTAATCCGAACGCATATCCGGCTCTGGATTGAATGACGTCCAGGGCACCGCCTGCGTCCACTCGGACGCAGCGTGCTCTGCGCGGTCGCCCGCACGGCTGCCTGCCTGTGGACGGACCAACCCGCCCCGGCAGGGGCGGAGCCGGCACCGGATGGCCCGGGCCGGGGGGCCGCATGCCCCTGCGCCGGGCATGAAAAAGGGCGGCCGGATTGCGCCGGCCGCCCCTGGCATTCCGGGGTGCTCAGCCCTCGGTCGGGCGGGGCCGGCGCGGGCCGCGCGGGGCGCCGAACTCGCTGCCCGGATAGGCTGGGCGGCGCTCACGCGGCGGCGGCGGCGGGGCGGCCAGTTCCTCCATCAGCTCCTTGATCTTGCCGATGATGGAGGTGCGGAGCGTCGGCGACTGGTGCGGCTTGAAGCCGGCCAGTGTCTCCTTCAGCTCCTTCAATTGGCGCTCCTTTTCCTCCCGCGTGCGCTTCAGCGGGCGGTTGTCGGAGAATTGGCCGTCATAGGACCGCATGGCTGTGTTCCCGTTGGGGATGGCGTTCGACCATCAGGTTAGCAGATCGCGCCGCGGCTGGCGGCGCAAAACGAACAGGGCCAGCACCCCCCAGGGGACTTACCCTTGGGAGGCCGGCCCTGCGAAGGTGGTGCGGCGGCTAGAGCACGCTGCGTCCGCCTGGACGCAGGACGTGCTCTAGAAGTCATTGAATCTAAAGCAACAAATGCGTTCAGATGATTTCTTCTGAACGCATTTGTTGCTTTAGAGGTCGAGCATCAGGCGGCGCGGATCCTCGATGCCTTCCTTGACGCGGACCAGGAAGCTGACGGCTTCCTTGCCATCCACAATGCGGTGGTCGTAGCTCAGCGCCAGGTACATCATCGGGCGGATCTCTACTTTCCCGCCGACGGCCATCGGGCGGTCCTGGATCTTGTGCATGCCGAGGATGCCCGACTGCGGCGGGTTCAGGATCGGCGTGCTCATCAGGCTGCCATAGATGCCGCCATTGGTGATGGTAAAGCTGCCGCCGGAGAGTTCCTCCAGCTTCAGCTGGCCGTCGCGGGCGCGCTTGCCGAAGCCGCCAATGGCTTTCTCGATGTCGGCGAAGCCGAGGGTTTCCGCATTGCGCAGCACCGGCACCACCAGCCCGTTCGGCCCGCCGACCGCGATGCCCATGTGGACATGGTGCTTGTAGACGACGTCCTCGCCATCGATCTCGGCGTTCACCGCCGGGTATTCCTTCAGCCCGGCGACGCAGGCCTTCACGAAGAAGGACATGAAGCCGAGCTTCACGCCGTGCTTCTTCTCGAACGCGTCGCGGTATTCGGCGCGCAGCGCCATCGCCGCGCCCATGTCCACCTCGTTGAAGGTGGTCAGCATGGCCGCAGTGTTCTGCGCTTCCTTCAGCCGGCTGGCGATGGTCCGGCGCAGGCGCGTCATCTTCACGCGCTCCTCGCCATCCCCCAGGGCGCGTGGCGCCTTCGGCGCAGCGGGTGCGTTGGCGGTAGCGGCCGGGCGAGCCAGGAAGTCCAGCACGTCGCCCTTGCTGATGCGGCCGTCCTTGGCAGTGCCGGTGCCGACTTGGCCGGCCGAGACGCCGGCATCGGCCAGCAGCTTGGCAGCGGCGGGAAGCGGGGCGTGGCCGGCTCCGCCGGCGGGGGGGGCATACCCCGGCACGCCGACCGGGCCGGAGACGGCGCGCGGGGTTTCCACCTGGGGCTGCGCCGGGGCGGGTGTCGCCGGGGCCGGCGCGGTGGCGCGCGGCGAAACCAGGACGTTGGCGCCGCCGGCCGAGATGGTGCCGAGCGCCATGCCCGGGGTGACCTCGGCGCCCTCATTGGCGCTGATCGCCTCGACAACGCCGGCGGAGGGCGCGTTGACTTCCACCGTCACCTTGTCGGTCTCCAGCTCGACCAGCGGCTCGTCGGCCTTCACGGCGTCGCCCACCTTCTTCAGCCAACGCGCCACGGTGGCGGTGCTGACGCTTTCGCCCAGGGTGGGAACGAGAATCTCGGTTGCCATGATCTCTGCCTTCTAACCTGGTGAGCCGGCCCCCGCGCTCCTGCTCGGGACCGACGCATCAGTCATTTCTGTTCCAGACATTCGGCCCCGGCGCGCCGCCGGCCCGCCGGGGAAATGCGCCGGGGCGCTGCTCAGGCCAGCCTGAGCGCTTCGCGCACCAGGGTTTCCTGCTGCTGCTGGTGAACCTTGGCCAGGCCCGTCGCCGGGCTGGCCGCTTCCTGCCGGCCGACATAGATCGGACGCTGCGCCTTGTGCTTGATCTCCCGCAGAACGACCTCGATCCGGCGGTCCATGAAGGTCCAGGCGCCCATGTTCTCGGGCTCCTCCTGGCACCACACCACGTCGGCGTTGCGGTACGGCGCCAGTGCCCGGCCGAGCGACTGCTTCGGGAACGGGTACATCTGCTCCAGCCGCAGGATCGCGACGTCGCGTACCTTGCTGTCGCGGCGCTGCTGTAGCAGGTCGTAGTAGACCTTTCCGGTGCAGATCACCACGCGCTTCACCTGCTCCTCCGGCACCAGCGCGTCCACTTCCGGGATCACGTAGCGGAAGCTGGTATCGGGGCCGAACTCGGCCAGGGAGGACACCGCCAGCTTGTGCCGCAGCAGGCTTTTCGGCGTCATCAGCACCAGCGGCTTGCGGTAGTTCGCCTTCAGCTGGCGGCGCAGCGCGTGGTAGTAGTTGCCCGGCGTGGTGATGTTGCAGATGCGCATGTTGCGTTCGGCGCAAAGCTGCAGATAGCGCTCCGGCCGGGCGGAGGAATGCTCCGGCCCCTGGCCCTCATAGCCATGCGGCAGCAGCATCACCAGGCCGGACATCCGCAGCCACTTGGTCTCACCGCTGGCGATGAACTGGTCGATGATGACCTGGGCGCCGTTGGCGAAGTCGCCGAACTGGGCTTCCCACAGCACCAGCGTATGCGGGTCCGCCAGGGAATAGCCGTAGTCGTAGCCCAGCACGCCGGCTTCGGAGAGCAGACTGTTGAAGGCCTCCAGCTTGGGCTGGCCGGCGCGGATGTTGTTGACCGGCACGTATTCGGCCTGGTTGGTCTGGTCCACCAGCACGCAGTGGCGCTGGCTGAAGGTGCCGCGCTGCACGTCCTCGCCCGAGAGACGGACGCGATGGCCTTCCAGCAGCAGGGTGCCGAAGGCCAGCGCCTCGCCGGTTGCCCAGTCGATGCCCTCGCCGGTCTCGATCGCCTGCCGCTTGGCTTCCAGCTGGCGTAGGATTTTTGGATTTGCATTGAAGTCCGCCGGTACGCGAGACAGCGCGGCGCCGACCTCCCGCAATGTGTCCAGCGCCACGGCGGTGCCGTCCAGCCGCTCCTCGTCATCGGTGCCGGCGGCCTTCATGCCGGCCCAATGGCCTTCCAGCCAGTCGGCCTTGTTGGGCTTGAAGTTCAACGCGGTCTGGAAGGCCTCGTCCAGCTTCTGGTTGAAGGCGTCGTACATCGCCTGGCTGGCCTCGGCGGAAAGCGAGCCCTCGCGCGCCAGCTTTTCGGCGTAGAGCGTGCGGGTGGTGCGCATTTCCTTGATGCGATTGTACATGATCGGCTGGGTGAAGGCCGGCTCGTCGCCCTCGTTATGGCCGTGGCGGCGATAGCAGACGATGTCGAGCACGATGTCGGTGGCGAATTCCTGGCGGAACTCGGCGCACATCTTCGCCGCGAACACCACCGCTTCCACGTCGTCGCCGTTGACGTGCAGGATAGGTGCCTGCACCGCCTTGGCGATATCCGTGCAGTACAGGCCGGAATAGGCATGCGCGGGCACGGTGGTGAAGCCGATCTGGTTGTTGGTAACGATGTGGACGGTACCGCCGGTGCGGTAGCCGATCAGCTGGCTCATCGCCATCGTCTCATACACCAGGCCCTGGCCGGCGAAGGCGGCGTCGCCATGCAGCAGGATGGCCATGACGCTACGGCGGGTCTTGGTGTCGCCGGCCTCATCCTGGCGGGCGCGGACCTTGCCAACCACGACGGGGTTGACCGCTTCCAGATGGCTCGGGTTGGGTTGCAGCGAGAGGTGGACCATGCGGCCGCCGATCTCGAGGTCCGCCGAGGTGCCCAGGTGGTACTTGACGTCGCCACTGCCTTGCACGTCGTCGGAGCCGGAGAACAGGCCCTTGAACTCACCGAAGACCTGGGCGTAGGGCTTCTTCACCACGTTCACCAGCATGTTAAGCCGGCCGCGATGCGCCATGCCGATGGCCATCTCATTGACGCCGGCGCGGGCGCAGACCTCGATGACGGTCTGCACCGCGGGGATGGTGCTCTCGCCGCCTTCCAGGCCGAAGCGCTTGGTGCCCGGATACTTGCGGGCGCAATAGGCCTCGAAGCCCTCGGCCTCGGTCAGCTGCTCCAGGATTTTCTGTTTGTCATCCGGCTTGAACGCGCCGGCCCAGGGGGCGCCCTCGACCCGGCGCTGAATCCAGCTTTTCTGGCCGGGGTCCTGGATGTGCATGAACTCGACGCCGATGGGGCCGCAATAGGTGGCGCGCAGCACCTGCATGATCTGGCGCAGCGTCGGGTTGTCCATGCCCAGCACATGGTCGATGAAGATCGGCCGGTCCATGTCGGCTTCGGTGAAGCCCCAGAAGGCAGGGTCCAACTCCGAATGCGGCGGCACTTGCGTCAGCCCCAGCGGGTCCAGTTGGGCTTCGAGATGGCCGCGGACGCGGTAGCTGCGGATCAGCATCAGCGCGTGGATGCTGTCCAGCACGGCGCGGCGAATGTCTTCCTGGCTGGCGCCGCCCTTGGCGCCGGGCTTGGCCTTCGGCAGTTCCGGCTCGGGCGCGAAGCCGCCGCGGGGGCGTGGCGCCCAGCTGGCGCCGGAGGCATCGGTCAGCACCGCGCGGGCGTCGTCGTTCAGCGCGCTGAACAGTTCCGCGAAGGAGGCATCCACGCTGTCTGGCTTCTCCGCCCAACGGGCGTAGAGGTCCGCGAGGAAGGCGGCGTTGGCGCCGTTCATCACGGTTGCGAGGATGTCCACGCCGGCCATGCTTCGTCTCCGTCCCGCCCCGGTAATGCCGTGGCGGCCGTTCGTTCGGGTTGTGCCCCCCCACGGCGCTGGGCCGTAACGGGCGTCATTCATGCCGCGGGCGCGGCAACGCGTCGCACCCAACATGGGATGCGGCGCCGCTTAACACAGTCTTCGTGGCAAGGATGCGGCGAAAGGATCGCCTTGCACGCCTTAACCGCCGCTTAACGCCGCCGCGCCGCCCCTGGTTCAGCCGGCCCGAACGAAGCCTGGGCGGGCCGTGTGGGTCGGGCGCCCGGCGTCAGCCGCCCAGTGCCTTGACCCCTCTAGGAGGCATCAGCCGCCCAGCGCCTTGACCCCTCCGGGTGGCGTCAGCCGCCCAGTGCCTTGACCATCGTGGAGCCCAGCGCCGCCGGGCTGTCCGCCACATGGATGCCGGCCGCCTTCATCGCGTCCATCTTGGCTTCCGCCGTGTCCTTGCCCCCGCTGATGACGGCGCCGGCATGGCCCATGCGGCGGCCCGGGGGGGCGGTGGCGCCAGCGATGAAGCCGACCACCGGCTTGGCATTCGCGCCCTTGTTCTCGCTGGCCAGGAACGCGGCGGCATTGGCTTCGGACTGGCCACCGATCTCGCCGATCATCACGATGGACTTCGTCTCGGGGTCGCGGAGGAACATCTCCAGCACCTCGATGAAGTCGGTGCCCTTGACCGGGTCGCCGCCGATGCCGACGCAGGTGGACTGGCCAAGCCCGGCCGCCGTGGTTTGCGCCACCGCCTCATAGGTCAGCGTACCCGAGCGGGACACGATGCCGACCGAGCCGCGGCGGTGGATATGGCCGGGCATGATGCCGATCTTGCAGGCGTCCGGCGTGATCACGCCCGGGCAGTTCGGCCCGATCAGGCGGGACTTGCTGCCGGACAGCGCGCGCTTCACCCGGATCATGTCCAGCACCGGAATGCCCTCGGTGATGCAGATGATGAGCGGCAGTTCGGCGTCGATGGCTTCCAGAATGGCGTCGGCGGCAAACGGCGGCGGCACATAGATGACGCTGGCATTGGCCTGGGTCTTCGCCACGCAGTCGGCCACGGTATCGAACACCGGCAGGCCGATATGGGTGCTGCCGCCCTTACCGGGCGTGACGCCGCCGACATAGGTGCTGCCATAGGCAATGCCCTGTTCGGCGTGGAAGGTGCCCTGGGCACCGGTAAAACCCTGGGTCATCACCCGGGTGGTCGCGTCGATGAGGATCGCCATGGTTCAGGCTCCCTTCTTCGTCGTGCCGGAGGCGCGCGCTTCATTCACCGCGGCAACAACCTTCTGCGCCGCATCGGCCAGGTTGTCGGCGGGGATGATGGCCAGGCCGCTTTCGGCCAGGATCTTCTTGCCCAACTCGACATTGGTGCCCTCAAGCCGCACCACCAGGGGCACGCTGAGCGACAGGTTCTTCGAGGCGGCGACGATGCCCTCGGCGATCATGTCGCACTTGGCGATGCCACCGAAGATGTTGACCAGGATGGCCTTGACGTTCGCATCGGAGGTGATGATGCGGAACGCCTCGGTCACGCGGGCCGCATTGGCGGTGCCGCCGACATCGAGGAAGTTGGCCGGGCTGCTGCCGTACAGCTTGATGATGTCCATGGTTGCCATGGCCAGGCCGGCGCCGTTGACCATGCAGCCGATCTCACCATCAAGGGCCACGTAGTTCAGGTCGTTCTTGACCGCGTCCAGTTCCTTCGGGTCCATCTCGCTGTCGTCGCGCAGCGCTTCCAGGTCCTTGTGGCGGAACAGCGCGTTGTCGTCGAAGGAGACCTTGGCATCCAGCGCCACGATCTCGCCGGCGCCGGTCACCACCAGCGGGTTGATCTCGACGATGGCGCAGTCGAGTTCGGTGAAGGCGCGGTACATCTGCGCCACGAACTTCTCGAAGCTGCGCAGCTGCGGGCCGACCAGGCCGAGGCCAAAGCCGAGCTTGCGGGCATGGAAGCCGCTGACGCCGGACGCCGGGTCGATGGCGACCTTCAGGATCTTCTCGG
>JANXSA010000408.1 GCA_025352915.1 Rhodospirillales bacterium
AGCACGGTGGTGGCCTGTTCGGCGGGGAATTTCCAGGCGACGGCCCAGCGCGGGGCGCGGCCGACGAAGCCGAGGCGGGTTTGCAGGGCGAGGTCGTCGATCTTGTAGACCACGCCGTCGATGTCATAGGGCAGCGACGCCCGCTCGGCCGCGATCTCCGCATGGAAGGCGATGGCGGCGGCAAGGTCCGGCAGCGGGCGGGAGAGCGGGTTGACGTCGAAGCCCCAGCCGCGCAGGCGTTCCAGCCACTCGGTATGGGTGGTCGCCGGGCGTTCGCTGGCTTGGCCCATCGCATAGGCGAACATCGAAAGCGGGCGGGTGGCGGTGATGGTGGAGTCGAGCTGGCGCAGGCCACCGGCGGCGGCGTTGCGCGGGTTGGCGAAGATTTTTTCACCGGCGGCTTCCTGGGCGGTGTTCAGGGCGAGGAAGTCGGCTTTGGTCATGAACACTTCGCCGCGAATTTCCATCCGTTCCGGAGCGGCGGCGTGCAGGGTTTGCGGCACGGATTTCAGGGTGCGAATATTGGCGGTGACGTCCTCGCCGATCATGCCGTCGCCGCGAGTGGCGGCGCGGACTAGGCGGCCGTGCTCGTAGGTCAGCGAAATCGACAGACCGTCGATCTTGGGCTCGCCGACCAGGGCGATGGCGGCGTCGGCCAGGCCGAGGAAGCGGCGGGCGCGGTCGAGGAACTCGGCGAACTCCTCGGCGTCGAAGGCGTTGTCCAGCGAGAGCATCGGTGCGCCGTGCGCCAGCTTGGCAAAGCCGCTGGAAGGTGCGGCGCCGACGCGGCTTGTGGGGGAGTCCGGGCGGAGCATGGCGGGGAAGCGGGCCTCGATGGCGGCGTTGCGCAGGCGCAAGGCATCGTATTCGGCGTCGGTGATCTCCGGCGCGTCGCGTTCGTGATAGAGCCGGTCGTGGTGGGCGATCTCGAGGCCGAGGCTTTCGAGTTCGGCGGCGGCTTCGTCCGGAGTGAGTTGGTCAACCGGTTTCATGGGATGGCGAGCCGGGGTGCGAGCAGGCTGTCGGCGGCGGCGCGCGCCTGTTCGGTGACGGTTTCGCCGGCCAGCATGCGGGCAATCTCCTCGCGGCGCTCGCCGCCATCGAGCGGCTCGACGCGGGTTTCGGCGCGGCCGCGCACGACTTGCTTCAGCACCCGCAGATGGGCGGCGCCGCGGGCGGCGACCTGCGGCGAGTGGGTGACCAGCAGCACCTGGACGCCCTCGGCGACGCGGGCGAGGCGTTCGCCGACGGCGGCAGCGGTGGCGCCGCCGATGCCGCTATCGACCTCGTCGAACACCAGGGTGGGCACGGTCGAGCCGCCGGCGAGCACGACCTTCAGTGCCAGCATCAGCCGGGAGAGTTCGCCACCGGAGGCAACGCGGGCGAGTGGGCCGGGCGGCTGGCCGGGGTTGGTGGAGATCAGGAAGCGCACGGCGTCGGCGCCGCCAATGCCCCAGGCGGCCTCGTTGAGTGGCGCTACCTCGGCGACGAAACGGGCGCGCTCCAGGCGCAGCGGTGGCAGTTCGCGGGCGATCGCGCGGTCGAGCTTGGTCGCCGAGCCCTGGCGTGCCTCGGTCAGGCGGGTGCAGGCGGCGACGTAACGGCTGCGGGTTTCGGCCACCGCACGTTCGAGGCTTTCGACCTCGGCCGCACCGCTTTCGAGGGCCGACAGCCGGGCTTGCAGGCTGGCGAGCAAGGCGGCCAGTTCGGCGACGCTGACAGAATGCTTGCGGGCGGCGGCGCGCAGGGCGAACAGGCGTTCCTCGGCCGCCTCCAGACGGCGCGGATCGGCTTCGGAATCCTGGGCCAGGCGGCTGAGCAGGTTCTCGGCCTCGGCCAGTGCGGCTTCGGCAGCTTCCAGGGCGAGCAGGGCGGGTTGCGCTGGGTTGACCGTATCCTGCGGCGCATTGTTGGGCACCAGGCGCTGCAGCGCGCGGCCGGCGGCGCGCAGGGCGGCGGCGGGACCGGCGTTGCGGTTGCGGCCGGATTGCGGTGACAATTCGGACAGGGCGGCGGCGATTGCCTCGGCGCGGCGTTCGCCCTGTTGCAGCGATTGCCGTTCCTCGGCGAGGCGGGCTTCCTCGCCCTCCTCCGGGGCGATCCGGGACAATTCGTCGACGGCATGGCCGAGCCAGTCGCGGTCGCGCTCCGCTGCCGCGATGGCTTCGCGGGCGGCGGTCAATGCCGTGGTGGCCTGGCGCAGGGCGCGCCAACTGGCGGCGACTTCAGCGCGCAGTTTTTCGGCGACTCCGAAGGCGTCGAGCAGGGCGGCGTGTCCCGCAGGGTCGGCGAGGCCCATCTGGTCGTGCTGGCCCTGGACCTCGACCAGCATGGCGCCCAGGCGGCGCAACAGCGCGGCGCTGACCGGCTGGTCGTTGACGAAGGCGCGGGAGCGGCCGTCGCGGGTGACGATGCGGCGCAGCACCACCTCGTCCTCGGCCTCCATGCCCTGTTCGGCCAGCAGGGCGAAGGCTGGATGGCCGAGCGGCGGGGCGAAGACGGCGGCCACGCTGGCCTGTTCGGCCTCGGCACGCACCAGGCCCTGTTCGGACCGGGCGCCGAGTGCCAGGCCGAGACTGTCGAGCAGGATCGATTTTCCGGCACCGGTCTCGCCGGTCAGCACGGTCAGGCCGGCGCCGAAGGAGAGGTCCAACCGCTGGATCAGCACGACATCGCGTATGGAAAGGGCCGTCAGCACGGGATAGCCGTCAGCATGACGCGATGCCTCGGGGCGACGGGTTTAGAATACCGAGCGCCACATGCGGCGCAGCATGCCGGGCTTTTCCGGCGGCGTGCGCGCGCCGTCGGCGGTGGCCTCGCCGGCACCGACCAACTGGGCGTAGCTGTCGGAATACCATTCGCTGCCGGGATAATTGTGGCCGAGCACGGCGGCGGTCTTCTTCGCCTGTTCGGTGAGGCCGAGGATCAGGTAGATCTCGGTCATGCGGTGCAGCGCCTCGGCGGCGTGGTTGGTGGTCTGGTAGTCCTCGACCACGCGCTGGAAGCGGTTGATCGCTGCCGTGTAAAGCTTCTGATTCAGGTAGTAGCGGCCGATTTCCATCTCCTTGCCGGCCAGATGGTCGCGCGCGAGGTCGATCTTGAGCCGGGCGTCGCGGCCATAGGCGCTCTCCGGGAAGCGGTTCACCACCTCCTGCAGCGCGCCCATTGCCTCCTGGGTCGCGCGCTGGTCGCGCTGGACGTCGGCGATCTGTTCGTAATGCGCCAGTGCGCGCAGGTAATAGGCGTAGCTGATGTCACGATGGGCGGGATGCAACTGGATGAAGCGGTCCAGGGTGGCGATCGATTGGGTGTATTTGCTTTGCAGGTATTCGGCATAACCCTGCATCAACTGGGCGTTCACCGCCCAGGAGGAATACGGGTAGTTCTGCTCGACCTGGTCGAACTGGGTGGCCGCGGTATTATAGCGGCGCGACGACAAGGCATCGACGCCACGGTTGTACAGCACCTCGGGATCCGGCACGTTGATTTCATCCGGGTTGGGCTCCTTCGTGGCGAAGGGGTTCAGCGCGGACATGGTCTCGCAGCCGGCAAGCGGCAGGGCGAGCAACACCAGCAGGGCAGCGAAGGCGGGTCGGAGCATCGATCGAATCACCGGATAGGGCAGACCCTGCTTATAGCATGCACAGCGCGGTGGCGAACCCCGTCCAATCGCGGTCATGGCGGGTGCGTTGGAGCCGGAGGCAAAGCAAGGAAGGCGGGGGCTTTGC
>JANXSA010000425.1 GCA_025352915.1 Rhodospirillales bacterium
GATCGCGGGGAACGCCATCAGCGCGTCATTCACCCGCATCAGCGCGTTGTCGATGCGCCGGAAATACCCCGCACTCGCGCCGATCAAGGTGCCAAACACCGCGTTCAGCGCCACCACCGAGAAGCCGATATACAGCGAGAGTTGCGCGCCCCACACCACCCGCGACCACAGCGAGCGGCCGAAATTATCGGTGCCGAACAGATACCCGTCCGCACCTGGCGCGCGGAATTTGAACCGCATCGCCAGTTTCGTCGGGTCCAGCGGCGCGATCACCTGCGCCAGCAACCCAGCCACCAGGATGATCGAGCACAGCCCGAGGCCCATCAGGAACAGCCGATGGCGCAACAGCCGCCGCACCGTCATCTTCCACGGCGACTGCCGCTCGGCGGCAACCTCGAACTCCTCCTCCAGCGGCGCATCATCCGTCGCGATCGCAGTCGCCACCAGTTCAGGCCCGTTCATAGCGCACCCGCGGATCGAGAAGAGCATAGGCGATGTCAACGAGGATATTGACCATCACCAGGAATGCCGTGGTCAGCAACAGCCCACCCTGAACCATCGGATAGTCGCGGTTCAGCACTGCCTGAGTCAGCAACTGCCCCATCCCCGGGATCGAAAACAGGCTCTCGGTCACCACCGCGCCGGAAATCGACAAGCTGATGATGATGCCCACCACCGTGGTGATCGGGATCAGCGCATTGGTCAGCGCATGCTTCACCACCACCAGCCGCCGCGGCAGCCCCTTGGCCCGCGCCGTGCGGATGTAGTCCTGGCGCAAAACCTCCAGCATCGTCGAACGGGTAATGCGCGCCAGCAGCCCCATCTGCAACAACGCCAGCGACAGCGCGGGCATGGTCGAAGTGCGCAACCAGCCGATCGGGTCCTGCATCAGCGGGATATACCCCCCGGTCGGCAGCCAGCCCAGATGCACCGCGAACAACAGGATCATCAGCAGCCCGAGAAAGAAATTCGGCACCGAAATGCCGATCATCGCCAGCACCATGGCGACCTGGTCCACCACTGTATTCTGCCGCAGCGCCGCCAGGATGCCGCTCACCAGCCCCAGCAACAGCGTCAGCACCAGGGCATACAGCGACAACAGGATCGTCACCGGCAGCCGGATCATCGTGACTTCAAACACGTCCTGGCCCATCAGGATCGAGCGGCCAAGATTGCCCTGGATCAGCCCGGCATACCACTTGGCCAGTTGCACCAGCAGCGGATCGTCAAGCCCCAGTTCACGACGGATTTGCTGAAGCTGTTCCGCCGTCGCCGACAATCCGCCGATCGCCGCCGAGGGATCGCCCGGAATCAGCCGCATCAACCCGAAGGTGATGAGGCTGACGATCAGCAGCACCGGGATCGCCCCCAGGATGCTGCGCAGGGCGATCCCCCACATCGCCTATTCGAACCAGACGTTGGAGAAGCGCGGAATGCGGAACGGCTTGTAGCCCTTCACATTCGTCCGTGCGCCCTGCACCTTGGTCAAGGAGCCGAACGGCAGCACCAGCGCCTGGTCCAGGATTCGCGCCTGCATCCGCTCGAACGCCGCGAAGCGCTCCTTCGGATCAACCTTCTGGTTCATGTTCTCCCATTCGACCGCCAGCACCGCGTCTTCCTGGCCGGGCTTCGGCTTGTAGTTCGGGTTGGTGCCCATGAAGAAGTTCATCGTCGCCAGTGCCCCCAGCGCCGGCTGGGTGCCGTAGCCGGTGAAGAAGTAGTTCCAGCCCGGCGACGGCGATGCCGTCAGCTGCATCTGCACCGAGGTCGGCCAGTCCACCACCTTCAGCTCGGCCTTGACGCCGATCGCCTTCAACTGCTCGGACATCACCAGAGCAGCATTGTACATCGACGGATAGTCCTTGTTGGTCAGCAGGACCACCGGCTCGCCGTTGTACTTCATCTCCGCCAACAATGCCTTGGCCTTGGCGGCGTTCTTCTGGTTGTACGTCTCCTTGCCAGCGCTGGAGTAGGTGGCCTGGTGCGGATACTGGAAGCCGACGTTCAGCTTGTAGTTGCCGTCGGTCGCCGCCTCCATCACCTCGTCCATGTCCATCACCGCCATCACCGCCTGGCGGAACTTCACGTTGTCGGTCGGCCCCTGCGACAAATTGGCCGAGGCGATATGCACCCACCAGTTCTCCAGCGGCAGGATGGTGATCTTCGGGTCCTTCTTCAGCTCGGCGACCGACACGAACGGCAGGTCCTCGACGGCATGCAGCTCGCCGGTGCGCAGCCCCGCCACCCGCGCGCCCGGCTCGGTCACGATGCGAAAAGTCACCGTGTCGAAACAGGCCTGCTTATAACCGCCGAAGCCGGTCCGCTCCTCGTATTTGGTGTTCGGGGCGTAGCCGTCATAGCGCTTCATCTTCACATGGCTGCCCGGCAGGAACTCCACCAGCTGCCACGGTCCGGTGCCCACGGTGCGCAGCTGTTGCGGCGCATCCTCCTTGAACTCGGCCGGAAAGATCACGATCGGCTGCGAGAACGAGCTGATGAACTCAATGAAGGTCGGCTGCCGCTTCTTCAGCGTCACCACGAAGGTGGCGGCGTCCGGCGTCGTCCAGGCTTCAACATTGTCCAGGATCTGGCGCTCGTTGGCCTTCGCCTTGTAACGGTCCCACGAGGCCGCGACATCGGCCGAAGTCATGGTCTTGCCGTTATGGAACTTCACGCCCTGGCGCAGCTTAAAGGTATAGACCAGCCCGTCCGGCGATTCCGTGAAGGACTCCGCCAGGTCGGTGATCGGATTGTTGCTCTCGTCGCGCGCCATCAGCGCCTCGAAGATGTTCATCGCGATGTTGCGCGTCGAGATCGTGCTCGACGTCATCTGGTCGAGCGAATTGACGTTCGCCTCCTGGCCGAACACGAAGTCGCCGCCAACCTTGCCGCACTTGAATGGCGCGGCCAGCGCCGATGTGCTGCCCAACGCGGTCGCAAACCCCACCGCGGCCGCGAGGCCGTACGGCGCCCATCCGGACCATGCCATCGGAAACTCTCCCTGCTTGTTGCGGCGCCGCAGCGCCGTTGGACAAATCTTCGTGGACACCTGCCCAGGACGTCAAGATAATCAGTCGAAGTTTCCGACCTGGACCGACGTTTCTCACCTGGAGTAGACGAAAGATGTTCGCACACTTACCGATCACCGGATACCTCGACCGTTTCTCCCACCGTCCCGGCGAAACCTTCTCCGCCCATGTCGCCCTGCGCACCCCAGGCCCCGGCCACGCCCGGCTGGTCAAGGTCATCAGCGGCGACCCCAACCCCGCCGGTCCCGGCCTGCGCTGCGAGGACTTCTCCGCCGTCTTCACCACCAACTTTACCGGCGCCATCCAACCTGTTGCCCTCGGCTCTTACGCCCGCGTCGAACCGGCCCCAGCCCGTGACCCTCAGCTACCCCCTCATTTTTTTCTCTATGATTTCAATGGAGTAGCCTAGGCCTTCAGTAATAGCCTTACGCCTTGCCTCCCGGGGGCGCGTCTGGCCGCCTGCTGCACGTTGAGCCTGGGCAAAAAATGACAAGAAC
>JANXSA010000427.1 GCA_025352915.1 Rhodospirillales bacterium
GCTCTACAACCCCGGCAGCCAGCAGCCGTTCGACGCGCCGGGCACCACGCCGGCCTCGCCGCCGCCCGGTCCGTTCCGGCCGGAGAGCGCGCAGTTGCAGACAACCCAGCGACGCAGCGGCATCAAGACCGCCTCCACCCCGAAGCCGGACGGGGCGAAGTCGCGCTTCCACATGCTGCGCTTTGACGATAACTTTCATCATGAGCAGTGGCTGATGCGCTCGCAGGGCCGCATGGACGTCACCGCCTTCAGCAACTACTTCGAGAAGGTCTACGGCAACCGCCACATCAACATCGGCGGCAAGGACCCCGATACCGGCAAGGGCGGCGGCGCCTTTGTGATGACCACCGGCGGCACCTATGACCTGCATGTCGGCGATGCGCGCTACGAGGGCATCGACAAGGCGATGCAGATCAGCGTCAAGGCCGATGTGGCGTTCGACTACCAGGCCAAATGGAACAATATCATCGGCACCGAGGCCACTATCAATGCCCAGAAGGTGGTGATCGAGGCGAGCCAGAAGATCACCCTCAAGGTCGGCGGCAATTTCGTCGTGGTGGACTCCGCCGGCGTCTGGATCAAGGGCACCATGGTCCAGATCAATTCCGGCGGCTCGCCCGACAGCACCAGCAATGTCACCATCACCGAACCGCTGGATGCCAGCATGGCCGACCCGGGCGACCCGCCGAACTGGATCGCGCTGCACCCGCCGGGCCGCGGCGGCGGGCGTAAGACTCATACCGCCAACGCGCATCACGGCGTCAGCCTTACCAAATTGCCGAACGGCACCTACCAGTACACCCCCGGCGTGATCATCAACAGCACCGACCCCGCCTATGTCGATGCCGTCGCCAATGATCTCGCGATCGTCCACGATACCCCGTCCGGCAAGGCGATGCTCGACAACATCGGAACAACCGGCAAGACCGTATCGATAGCGCCGGTCAAGCCGTCACCCTCTCCGCCCAACGCCTTTGCCACGCCGACCAACGGCACCAATGCCCAAAACGGCACAGGTTCGGATTCAACGATCGCCTACAACCCTGGCGACTTCCCGGCACCCGTCGCGCCAGGCTATCCCTCATCGGCGCCAGGCGACGTATGGCTCTTTCATGAGATGACCCATGCCCAGCACAATGCCAATGGCACCAACGCCACCGGATCCAACACCCATGGACCCGGATTTACCAACGACGAGGAATTCAACACGATTCAGCCGGAGAACCGTTATCGCCACGAGCGTGGTCCTTGGCCTGGTATGCCCGCCAACCCTGAGCGCAAGGACCATACCGAATTCTGACCCTTCCGGCGCTTCGGCCCGGTCCCGCCGCCCACTGGAACATGTCGCGATGTCGCAATCGAACGCAGCTCCCGAAAATCTCGTTCTGGCGTGCACGCCAGAGAAGACCGAGGACCGGATCGTCCTCGCCTATGAAATCACCAACCGCGGGGCCGAAACCTGGTTCATCATGGACGCCATGGTCGGCGTCGATCCCGCCACCCGACAGCCCCGGCTGGAGCCGGACAACGTCACCCTGTGGCAAGCCGCCGCCGGGCACGCCAACGTGCTGGTGGGCTGGCCGCCGGTGCCGACCGACCGCAACGTCGGGGTTCGCGTCATTCCCGTCGCGGTGCGGCTGGCGCCACGCGAGACGCTGCGGCGCCGGCTTGAGCTGCCATTGCCCCTAGCGGAGCGGAGTCCCTACTTCCCGGCGGCCAATCTGCGCGACTATCGGATCGCGGAGATCACCGGTCTGGCTCTCCTGATCGACGTATTGCCAGATACGGCGCCGGGATTGCGCGTCGAACCGGTGGCGTTCGCACCCAGCCATGTGCGCGCGCTCTCGGCCAACATGGACGGCGACCTGCGCCGCGTGCGCGCATCGTTCCGCACGCAGGGCCTGCACCTGATGGTCCGCACCGACGCCTACCCCCGCCCCGAATAACCCACAACATGCCCGCCACCACCGCCACGATCGGCGACATCACCCTCACCTGCGACATCGCCCGCGAGGGCGACAGCATCGTCTTCACCTACAGCCTGGCCAACCAGGGCCGCGCCCCCATGCTCGTCATGGACGCCTCCCCCGTGGCCGACCTCGCCACCGGCCGCCGCACCGCCGACCCCACTTCCGCCACCACCTGGCTCGGCGCCGAC
>JANXSA010000476.1 GCA_025352915.1 Rhodospirillales bacterium
CGAAATCTTCCGCAGCCGAACCCGCTACTTCAACACCTTCGCCTCCAGCCCCCTCCAGGCCGCCGTCGGCAGCGCCGTGATCGACTACATCGAACGCGAAAACCTCGCCGATAGCGTCGCCACCGTCGGCGCCCACCTGAAATCCGAGATGCAAAAACGCCCCCACCGCAAAATCGGCGACATCCGCGGCATCGGCCTGTTCATCGGCGTCGAGATGGTCCACCCCGACGGCAGCGCCGATGTCGAAACCACCGTCGACATCGTCAACCGCCTGAAAGACAAAGGCTTCCTGATGTCCAACGCCGGCATCTTCAAGAACGTGGTGAAAATCCGCCCGCCTTTGGTGTTCAAGATGGAACACGCCACCGCCTTCCTCGCCGCCTGGGACGAGGTGCTCCGCGAAATCGCCTAGGCGCCCGCCTCAGACATAGATCATCTTGCGCGACATCCCGCCATCAACCACCAGTTCCGCCCCAGTAATGAACCCGGCCTCCCCGCCCAACAGAAACGCCACCGCCGCCGCGATATCCTCCACCCGCCCAACCCGCCCCGCCCAGTGCTGCGCATCATCCGCGGCACTCGGCGCGGGACCCTTGGTCAGGATCCAGCCAGGACTGACACAGTTCACCCTGATATCCCCGGCAAAGCTCGCCGCCAACGCATGCGTCAACGCCACCAACCCACCCTTGGACGCCGCATAGGCCTCCGAATCCGGCTCCGACTGATGCGCCCGTGTCGAGGCAATCGTCACGATCGCCCCCTTCGCCGTCCGCAACATCGCCTCGCCGGCCCGTGCCAGAAGAAACGTGCTGGTCAAATTGGTCGCCAGCACCGACGACCACTCGGCCAACGAAAGCTGCCCCAGGGGCTTGGTGATCCCAAACCCGGCATTGCACACCAACGCGTCCAGCCGTCCCTCGCCCGCGCCGATCCCGGCCACCAACGCCCTGACCTGCCCTTCGTCGCCGACATCCACCCGCACCGACCGACACCCCGCCGGCCCATCCGCCTCCCGGTCGGCCACCACCACCTGCCAACCATCGGCCAACAACCGTGCCGCCACCGCCCGCCCGATCCCGCGTCCCCCACCCGTGACCAGCGCCGTCTTCATCGCGTCAGCGCGCCCAGTACCTTCCCGGTCCAAGCATCCAACTGCGCCGAATCATGCCAGCGCAGCACGGCGACGATGTCATTCGCCGGATCAACCCAGGTGTAGTTGCCGCCCGCCCCGGTGGCCCAATAGCTATCCGCCGGGGCGCTCGGTTTTGGCGCGCGCCCAGTGTTCAGCCACCAAAGGAAACCATAGTCGGGCTTGATCGGGCAGGGCGCCAGCGACTGTTGAATCCAGTCCTCCGAAAGGATGCGCCGCCCGCCCCAGGCGCCCCGCCGGGCCATCATCAAACCGATCCGCGCCTGGTCTTCGGCATGGATGAACACCCCGCCGCCCCAATGCCCACCGCCCGACACCGAGCGCACATTCTGCCCGCCCGCCAGCACAAAGGAGTTCGAATACCCGGTCCACCGCCACGCATCAGACGCCCCGATCGGCCCCATCACCCGCTCGGCAAACACCTCTGGAAGTGCCCGCCCGAACCGCCGCAGCAACGCCAGGCTGAGCCGGTTCACCCGAACGTCGTTGTATTCCCAATAGCTCCCCGGCACCGCCAACGGCCTTGCGTCGCCCTTCTTGGCGTTCGGCCGTCCATTGAACTCGGTCGCCAACGCCCGGTTGCGATCCACCTGATCCGCCTTGCCGAACAGCGTGCCCTCCCACTCCGAAGTCTGCTGCAACAGCTGCCGCCAGGTGATCGCCCCGTTATGCGCACCCTCGAACCCGCCATCGTCAACCGTGTGCCGGACGGGCTCGTCGAGGTCGCGGATCAACCCGTCGGCGACCGCAATGCCGGCCAGGATCGACAGGTAGCTCTTGGCCACGCTGAAGGTCATGTCGACCTGGCGCGTATCCCCCCACGACGCCACCAGCTTACCGCCACGCAGGATAAGACCGTTCGGTCCGCCGCGCGCCGCCACCGGGCCGAACAGGAAATTGTCCGGCGGCGGCTCGAAGGTTCCGGTTTCCAACTGGGTGCGGATGTCGCGAAGCCACTTGCTCTCGTTGGCCTCGGCAAACGCCACGGCCTCCGCCAGCTTCACCGCATCAAATCCGGCCGCTTCCGGCGTCACCCGGTCCCAGGCGGCACCGTCGGCGGGCGGGACGTAGTTTGCGGTCATCGTTGCATACCCTTGCTCATACCCTTGCTCATGCGGGCCGGATGCCCCAGGGGAACGGCGCCGTGCCCTTCACCATGTCGCGCAGCGAGGCGCGGTAGGCGGTTTGCAGATAGAACTGCCC
>JANXSA010000542.1 GCA_025352915.1 Rhodospirillales bacterium
GTGTCCAACGCGACCGGCGTGCGGCTGAACCACATCCCGATGTCGCCACCACGCATCCTCGCCGCGCTGGACAAGCAGCGCGCGAGCTGATGGCGCAGGTCCAGCTCTGGGGCGCCCTGGCCGCCGCGGCCGGGGGGCACCCGGTAGTCGAGATCGCGGCCAAGGATATCAACGAACTGTTCCGCAAGCTGGCGGAACAGTATCCAGCAACCCAGGCCTTCATTGACCAGGGCGTAGCGGTGTCGATCGACGGCACGATCTACCGCGACACCTGGTCCCAGAAGTTGCCGGACGGGGCCGAAATCTTCCTGCTGCCGCGCATCGCCGGCGGATAGGCGGGCCGCACCGATCCGCCGGCCATGTAACCGCATCGATGGCGTTCTGCACGACGGCATAGCCAAGGGTCCAGTCGGCAATTGCGACAGCGCCTTGCGTCAGTCGGCGAGCACCTCCTACTTGCGGCCGGCGCGGACGGTGATAACGCCGAGATACCAGATGATGGCTTTGGGCAAAATCGCCCGAATTCGTCCAGCAGGAAGGTGCCTATCGCGGCGCTGCTGAAGCCCCATTGAAGCCCCGTTTAGCGGAGCGTTGTCGCAAGGGCGAGTAATTGGACGACAAGTGATTGAAAAGATTGGTGCCGACGCCCGGTCTCGAACCGGGGACCTACTGATTACGAATCAGTTGCTCTACCGCTGAGCTACGTCGGCATCTTGCATGGCCCGGCCAAGTGACCAAGGTCGCGCCATATACCCGCATGCCGGCCTCGCCGCAACAATGCTGGCAGCAGTTCAGCCTTCCGGCGGGGTCAATTCCAGCCGTGGCGCCGGCTTGCGGATGGCGCCGATCAGGGAGCGCACCTCGGCCCGTGCGGCCACATGGCTCATGCCCATGTGGATCCCCAGCCCGGCTTCCTTCACGTCCATCAGCGTCAGCCCCTGGAGGTAAAGCTCGCGGAAAATCACCCGCTCGCCGAAGCCGCGCACGGTGCGAAAGCCGATCCGCTTGGCCAGTGCGTCCAGTGTCGCGCCGACATCGCGCTTGTTGCGCGCCTCGGATGCGCCGAGCCGGTTGCGCATCACGATCCAGTCGATGCGGCCGCGATCGCGTGAGAACCGGCGCTTGCGTGCTTCCCAAACCATCTCGCTGTAGATGCTGGGCTGCACGATGTCGTGGCGGTCGGGATCGACCTTGGCCAGCATGGCGAAGTCGACGAAGCTGTCGTTGATCGGGGTCACCAGCGTGTCGGCGTGGGCATGGCCCAGGCGCGACAGATAGGTGTCACTGCCCGGACAATCGACCACCACGATGTCGCAGCTCTTCGACAACCCGGCCAGCGCGTGTGCGAATTTCTCGCGTTCCTCCGCCTCGGCATCGGCCCGGCTGTCGCGCTCGCTGCGGTGCACCGCGGCATATTCCGGCACCGGCAGCGCGATGCCTTTCGCCGCCGAAAACACCTCGCGCGCCGCCAGATAGCCGCTCAGCGTCGCCTGCCGCGCGTCCAGGTCGATCGCCCCCACCCGATAGCCATCGCGCAACAGCCCGACGATGATGTGCATCGCGGCCGTCGACTTGCCAGAGCCGCCCTTCTCGTTGCCGAGCACGATCACCTGCGCACGCTGTTCGATCGAAACCGACGCCATCCGGCACTCCCCCACACGGCATAGCCACACCGAGCACCTGCCGGCCGTCCATCCGACGGGGGTTATGCCAGAGCCGGCCGCGTGCCGTCCACGCGTGTCCGTGCAGCCGGGCGGCGCTATCGACCGGGCGAATCCGGTCTCGCCTCTGGCCGCCCTTGGGCACGCAGCAGCATGATCGCGCGACGCAGCCGAATGATGCCCGGCCGAATTTGACCCTGGCCGCACAGCCGGTCGCCCTCGACGGCCAACAGCCGCGCCTCCTCCAGCGGCGCCGGCGCCATTTGCCGCAACGCCGCCGCCCGTTCCGATAATTCCTCGCAGTATTGCCGCGTATGGGTGATCACCCGCACCGTCTCCGGCGGGACCGTCGCCCGTGCTTCGGCCCAGCACGTCAGCGCGGCCACCATCAACGCCGTTGCCTTCGTCAGCGTGCCGCCATGCCACCGCCGCCGGATCATGGCGCGGCGGCGTCGCGGGCCACGGGATCGGCCATCTCGCCGACCGGCAGGTGCAATACCGCGCGCAGCCCCGGCGCGTTGTCCTCCAGGCGCAGCGCCCCGCCATGCAGCATCGCCACCGCCTGGACCAGCGCCAGCCCCAGCCCGGAGCCCGGGGTGCTGCGCGCCGCCTCGCCGCGAAAAAACCGCTGGGCCGCCCGCTCGCGGTCCTGCGGCGGAATCCCCGGCCCGTCATCGGCCACGGTGATCTCGATGCCGCCCTGCGCCACCTGCGCCGACAACCGGATCACCCCCTTGGGCGGCGAGAACTTGATCGCATTGTCCAACAGGTTGGCGACCGCCTGCTGGATCATGTCGCGATCGCCGAACATCACCGCCGCCGGCGGAATGCGCGCCACCAGCGTCTGCCCGGTCTCCTCCGCCGCCGCCTCGTACAGCTCGGCCAGGTCGGTCAGCAACGGCGCCGCATCCACGCGTGCGAAGGCCGAACGCCGCGCGCCGGCCTCGATCTCGGCGATGCGCAACAGCGCCTGGAACACCGCGACAATGCCGTCCAGGTCGCTCTGCGCCCGCTCGATCGCCAGGCGCAGATCGGCCTCGCCGCGCGAATTGATCGCCGCATCCTCCAGCCGCATGCGCGCGCGGGCGATCGGCGTGCGCAGGTCATGGGCGATGGCGTTGGAAACCTGGCGCACCCCGTCCATCAG
>JANXSA010000553.1 GCA_025352915.1 Rhodospirillales bacterium
GCCGGCGACGCTGGCGGTGGCGGGGTTTGCCTGGCTCTGGCACGGCAGCGCCGAGTTCGCGCTGGCGGTGCTGGTGGTGGCGACGCCGTGCCCGTTGATCCTGGCGGCCCCGGTGGCGCTGGTGTGCGGCGTGTCGCGGGCGGCCCGGCTGGGGGTGATCGTCAAGGGCGGCGGCGCGCTGGAGCGGCTGGCGCGGGTGGCCACGGTGCTGTTCGACAAGACCGGGACGCTGACCTCCGGGCTGCCGGAGGTGGAGGCGGTGGAGGCGCTGGACGGGTTCGAGCGGGACGAGGTGTTGCGCCTGGCGGCCTCGCTCGACCAGGCGTCGCAACATGCGGTGGCAGGCGCGGTGGTGGCGGCGGCGCGGGCGGCGGGGCTGGCGCTGAGCTTGCCGGAGCGGGTGACGGAGGTGCCGGGCGGCGGGGTGTCTGGGGTGGTGGCGGGGCATGATGTGGCGGTGGGCGGGGTGGCGATGCTGACCGGTCTTGGTCTGGCGCCGCCCACCGTTGGCATCGCGGCACGTCTCGCCGCCGCGGCGCCGGCGGTGGCCTGGGTGGCGATTGACGGGCGGTTAGGGGGCGTGCTGCTGCTGGCCGACCGCATCCGGCCGGAGGCGCCGCGGGCGCTGCGGGCGCTGCGGGCGGCGGGCGTGAAGCGGGTGGTGATGGTGACCGGCGACCGGGCGGGGCCAGCCATGGCGGTGGGCGCGGCGCTGGGGCTGGACGCCGTGCATGCCGAATGCACGCCGGAGGGCAAGATCGCGGTGGTGCGGGCCGAGGGGGCGGCCGCCCCCCCGGTGATGATGATCGGCGACGGGATCAACGATTCGCCGGCCCTGGCGATGGCCGATATTGGGGTTGCCATGGGCGCCCGCGGGGCCGCGGCGGCGGCCGAGGCGGCGGATGTCGTGCTGCTGGTTGATCGCATCGATCGGGTGGCGGATGTGGTCGGTGTGGCGCGCGATACGCACCGCATCGCCCGGCAGTCGATTGCCATCGGCATGGGGCTGTCGCTGGCCGCCATGGCGGTGGCGGCGGCCGGCTATCTGCCGCCGGTGGCCGGTGCGGTGCTGCAGGAGGCGATCGATGTTGCCGTGATCCTGAATGCATTGCGCGCACTCGGCGGCCGGCGGGTTGCGGCGTTGCCGGCGCGGGCGGGGGTGACGAAGGTGCTGGATGACCATGTCCGCCTGCGCGGCCTGCTGGCCCGGATGCGCCGCACCGCTGATGGCTTGCATGGCAAGGCAGCACCCGATTTTGCGGCCCTGCGCGATATCGACGCCGCCCTGTCCACATTGTTGCTGCCGCATCAACGGGCCGAGGAGGCCGCGACCTTTCCCGAGCTGGCCCGCCGCCTGGGCGGTGCCGACCCGCTGGCGTCGATGACGCGCATGCACGAAGCGATTGCCGAGCTGGTGCGACGCTATGCAGCACTGGTGGCCGGATTGGATGCCGATGCCGCCAGCGACGCCGAAACCCGCGAGCTGCGCCGCCTGTTGCATGTGATGGAGGCGGTGATCGCCCTGCATCTGGCGGCCGAGGAAGACCTGGTCAGCCGGGCGGAGGACATCCCGCCGCGCTGAGCCGGTGTTCGGTCAAGTGCTCGCGCAGGTCCTCGCCGGCGGCCGCGAGCAGCATGGCCGCGATCGGGTGGCCCAACGCGCGCGCCTCCAGTTCCAGCAGGGCGATGCATGCGGCCAAGCCGGCGAGGCGCGGCCCGTGTGGCTCCTGCGGTATTGGCGCGGTGTCGTTCATCCACCGCCTTGCCATGGCTCAGGGCCTGGCCAGGGCCGGCATCGGCGCGCGCCGGTGAAGCCTATCGAGCAGGGCGAGAATGCGATCCGGCGGCCCCTCCGCCAACAGGTCCAGCCGCGCCTCGTCGACCATCGCCTCCAGCCGCATGGTGGTGGGTGACGCGATCGTGACCAGCCAGGTGGCGGTCGCGTGCGCCTCGCCGGCCGCGCAATTCTCCACCATTAGTATCGCCGGCGCGTAGCACCCGGCAATCAGGGTGGCGGTGCAGCCGGCCAGTCGATTCGCAGCGCGATCGGCGAGCAGCTCAAGCGGATGGCGTGTCCGTGCTTTCGACACGGGCGGCTGGGTGGCGGCATGCGGGCGGCGGACAGCTTGGTCGGGCGCGGTCGTAAGCATGTTGATGAATCCCTTATGGATTTCCCAAAGTAAGGTCGGCAACTCGCGGCGCTTTACCAACCTTTAAGGAAGATATCTCCAAAGTTCCTAATAAATGGTTAACGCGCGAATTTTCATCCGCCATGATTCAAGGACTTTGATGGCAGTTCTTCGTGTCGAATCGGCGCTGTACGGCTGTTAAGCGTTAACATTGTCCCGGCGCATTTCACGCGCCGTACAAGCGCCGCGCATTGCCACGAAAGAACTGCTGCCGCTCCGTCGGGGCGGGCGCGAACGGCAGGCAATGGGCGGGGTCGTCGTAATCCCAGTGCGGATAGTCGGTCGCAAACAGCAGCCGGTCCCAGCCAATCCAGTTTATGCAGTCGATCAGATGCGTGGCGTCCGCTGGTTCTTCGAGTGGTTGCGTAGTCAACCAAACCTGGCTCCGCAGCACCTCACTGGGCAGGCGGACAAGCTGTGGCGTCTCCGCCCGCAGCACCCGCCAGGCGCGGTCCAGCCGCCAGGCCAGCGACGGCAGCCACCCGAATCCGGCTTCGATCAGCACCACCCGCAGCGCGGGAATCGCCTCGAACAGCCCCTCTATAACCATGGAAGTTAGCATCGACTGGCATGACTGGGCGTGCCCGATCATGTCCTCGATATAGTGACTCGGCCAGCCATGGCTGGTTACGGGATGGCCGCCATTGCCGAAAGCGTGGATCCCCACCGGCCAGCCCGCCTCCGTGGCGGCGCGAAAGATCGGCCAATAACGCGGATTGCCCAGCGGCGCCCGGGTTCGGCTGAGCAACAGCACCTGGACGATGTCGGGATGGCCGGCCCAGCGCCGGATTTCGGCCACCGAGGCCGCCGGGTCCTCGTATGGCACCACCAGCGAGGCCTTCAACCGCGGCTCTGGCTGGGTCCACTCCGCCACCTGCCAGTCATTGATCGCCCGCGCGACGGCCACCGACAGGTCGATATTGGAGAACCCGCCGGGATGCGGGCGGATCATGTTCAGCACCCCCATCTCGATGCCGTTGGCGTCCAAATGATGCGTCTGCATGAAGCCGAGATCGCTGCCCGGCCGCCCGCCCACGGTGGGCCAGGCATCGCGGCGCGAGGCGTCCGGCTGGCCCTTGGGATATTGCGGGCCCGAGGCATTGCCTTGGCGGTTGCGCTGGCCGAACTCGGACAAATGCTCCTGCCAGCGCTGCGGCAAATAGCGGTAGAGCATCTTGAAGTCGCGCGGCGAGTGATGGATGTCAGTGTCGGCGATCATCTCCCGCACCCGCGCCGCCGGCATGTCGTCCATGGTTTGATCCCCCGGAGGGTATCGGGGCATAGCCAGGGGAGGGAAGGCAAGGTCTTCTTTTTGTGAACAAAAAGAAGCAAAAAAACTTTATCCGTTCGTCCGGGGGCCGGGCGGTCCGACGGTGGGCCGGATGCCGCCCGCAGCCAATTGGAAGAAGTTTTTTTGCTTCTTTTTGTTCACAAAAAGAAGACTTACCTTCCTGCCCGCTTGCTCTCCGTCCTGAGCTGCCCGCAAGCCGCCAGGATATCGCGTCCGCGCGGCGCGCGCACCGGCGAGGAGAACCCGGCCTCCATCACGATCTTCGAGAACCGGTCGATCGCCCCCGGCGTGCTGGTCTCGTACGGGCTGCCGGGCCAGGGGTTGAACGGGATCAGGTTCACCTTGGCCGGCATTCCGGCGATAAGGCGGATCAGTTCGCGGGCATCGGCCGGGCTGTCGTTGACGTCCTTGAGCATGACGTATTCGAAGGTGATGCGCCTTGCGTTGCTGGCGGTGGGGTAGCGGCGACAGGCGGCCATCAGCTCGGCGATCGGGTATTTGCGGTTCAGCGGCACGATTTCGTCGCGCAGTTCATCGCGCACGGCGTGCAGCGAGACCGCGAGGTTGACGCCCAGCTCGGCGCCGGCGCGGTCCATCATCGGGACAACGCCGGAGGTGGACAGGGTGATGCGCCGGCGCGACAGGGCGATGCCTTCGTTGTCCATCACGATGGTCATGGCTTTCGCCACGTTTTCATAGTTGTAGAGCGGTTCGCCCATGCCCATCAGCACGATGGTGGAGAGCAGGCGCGGGGTTTCGCCGTGCGGGCTCGGCCATTCGCTGTAGGAGTCGCGCGCCGCCATGAACTGGCCGACGATCTCCGCCGCACCCAGGTTGCGCGCCAGGCCCTGGGTGCCGGTGTGGCAGAACTTGCACGACAAGGTGCAGCCGACCTGGGACGAGATGCAGACGGCGCCGCGATCCTGATAGGGGTCGGGGATATAGACGGTCTCCGCCTCCTGCCCGTCGCGGAAGCGGAACAGCCATTTGCGGGTGTCGTCGGTGCTGGTCTGCACGACGGCAGCTTCGGGCCGGCCGACGACGAAATGCTCGGCCAGCTTGGCCTGCATCGGCTTGGCGATCGTCGACATCCGGGCGAAATCGGTGGCGCCCTGGTGGTAGATCCAGTGCCAGACCTGCTTGGCGCGGAACGGCTTCTCCCCGATCGCCGCCAGTTCGGCCGCGAGCTCCTCGCGCGACAGCCCGACCAGCTCCACCCGCCCATCGGCGGTGCGCACCGGCGGCGGGGCAAAGCGCGCGGTTTTGGCCAGGATGCGGGCGCGCTCGATTTCGGTGAGGTCGAGAACAGCGTTCATTTGGGGGGGCACGCCTTGTTGATGGCGGCGTAGGCGGCGGAAAACCCCTTCATGCTGAAGCTGTCCGAAACCTCGCCGCGCGGGCCGGGCGACTTGGCAACCGCCTGGGGCGCCTTGGCGAATGCGGCGACGGCGGCCGCCCCGCTGCGCGCGAAGGCGGAGCGCTGGGCGGTATAGAAATCGAGCGTGGTAGCACCGAGC
>JANXSA010000569.1 GCA_025352915.1 Rhodospirillales bacterium
GTTGATGCCGCCCTTGGCGATACCGTACACAGATCGACCGGCGAGCCCCGTCTGTCCGTGCGTCGATGACATGTTCACGATCGATCCCGGCCGCCCCTGCGCGATGCACGCGCGCGCAAAATACTGCGACATGAAGAACGCGCCCTTGAGGTTGGTGTCCAGCACCGCGTCGTACTCGGCCTCCTCGATGCTCTCCAGCTTCGCCTGGATCGAAATACCGGCATTGTTCACCAGGATGTTGATCGGCCCCCAGGCCTCCAGCACCGCCTGCGCCCCCGCCCGCACCGATGCCACCGACGCCACGTCGATCGCCACCGGCAGCGCTTCATGGCCCGCCGCGCGCAGCTCCCCGGCCAGCGCCTCCAGCCGATCGACCCGCCGCGCAGCAATCACCACCCGCGCCCCGGCCCCCGCCAGCACCCGCGCGAACCGCTCCCCCAGCCCCGACGACGCGCCGGTGACCAGCGCAATCTTCCCCTTCATGCCGCCGCCCTCAGCCCCAGGCGCGCGCGCGCCGCCACATACTCGCGCGCCAGCCGGTCCACCAACTCGGCGGCGCCAACCACCGCCTTGACCGCGCCAATCCCCTGGCCGGCGCCCCAGATATCCTTCCAGGCCCGCACCCGGTTATCGGCAAAGCTCATCTGGCTCTTATCCGCCGCCGGCATGTTGGCCGGGTCCAGCCCGTTCGCCACCAGCGTCGGGATCAAATAGTTGCCGTGCACGCCGGAAATCGCATTGGTGTAAAGAATATCCTTCGCATTGCTGTCGACAATCATCTGCTTGTAGCCCTCCACGGCGTTGGCCTCATGGGTGGCGATGAAGGCGCTGCCGACATACGCAAGATCAGCGCCGGCCGCCTGCGCCGCCAGAACCGCCCCACCATTGGCAATCGCGCCGGACAGCGCGACCGGCCCGTCAAACCAGGCGCGTATCTCCTGCAACAGGGCAAACGGCGAAGTCGCCCCGGCATGTCCGCCCGCCCCAGCAGCGACCGCAATCAACCCGGTCGCCCCCTTCTCGATCGCCTTATGGGCAAAATTATCGTTGATGATGTCATGCAGCGTGATCCCGCCATAGGCCGTGGTCGCGGCATAGACATCCTCGCGCGCCCCCAGCGAGGTGATGATGATCGGCACCTTGAACTTCACCGTCTGCTCCAGGTCATGCTCCAGCCGCACGTTCGACCGATGCACGATATGGTTCACCGCAAACGGCGCCGCCGGCCGGTCCGGGTGCTTCGAATTATGCTCCCCCAACTCGCTGGTGATCCGGTCCAGCCACTCCGCCAGCGCCTCCGCCGGCCGCGCATTCAGCGCCGGAAAACTGCCGACAATCCCCGCCTTGCACTGCGCAATCACCAGCTCGGGGTTGCTGACAATGAACATCGGCGAGGCGATGACGGGAATGCGCAGGTTCTGCATGATCGGCGGCAGGGACATTGGGGGCTCGTTTTCGTTGATTTGGCCGAAACATGCCACGGCGGGGCGATTGGGCCAAACCCGCATACCTACCGCTTGCATCACCCCCCTCCGGCGCGCGAAAATGCCGTTCGCGATAGGGAGCAACCGCCATGGACCTGACCTTTACCCCCGACGAACTGGCCTTTCGTGACGAGTGCCGGACCTTCTTCCGCCACGAATTCCCCGAGGCGATCCGCCGCAAGGTCCTCGACGGCCAGCACCTGACCAAGGACGAGATCGTCACCTCCCAGCGCATCCTCAACGCCCGCGGCTGGGCCGTGCCGAACTGGCCGGTCGCCTGGGGCGGCAAGGACTGGTCGCCGGTGCAGCTCTATTTCTATCAGGACGAAATGCAGCAGGCCGGCGTGCCCTCGCCGCTCGCCTTCAACACCTCGATGGTCGGCCCCGTCATCGCCCAGTTCGGCAGCGACGCGATGAAACAGCGCTTCCTCCCTGCCGCCGCCAACCTCGACGTCTGGTGGTGCCAGGGCTTCTCCGAACCCGGCGCCGGCTCCGACCTCGCCTCGCTGCGCACCAAGGCAGAAAAGAAGGGCAACACCTGGGTCATCAACGGCCAGAAAACCTGGACCACCCTGGCCCAGCACGCCGACTGGATTTTTGTTCTGTGCCGCACCGACCCGGTGGCCAAGAAACAGGAAGGCATCAGCTTCATCCTGGCCGACATGAACACCCCCGGCATCACCGTCCGCCCGATCCAGACCATCGACGGCGGCCATGAGGTCAACGAGGTGTTCTTCGACGACGTCGTCGTCCCCGAGGAAAACCTGGTCGGCGAAGTCAACAAAGGCTGGGACTACGCCAAATTCCTCCTGGGCAACGAACGCACCGGCATCGCCCGCGTCGGCTTCAGCAAAGCCCGCCTCAAGCGCATCCGCGAACTCGCCGCCCTGGAGCGCGTCGGCGAACAGCGTGTCATCGACAATCCGAAATTCATCGAAAAACTCACCGCCACCGAAATCCGCCTCAAAGCCCTGGAGATGACCCAGCTGCGCGTCGTCGCCAACGACCGCGCCCGCGGCGGCCGGCCGGACCCCGCCTCCTCCATCCTGAAGCTCGAAGGCTCTGTGATCCAACAGGAAACCACCGAACTGCTGATGGAAGTCGTCGGCCCCTACGTCATGCCATTCGCCGCCAGCGACGAAGGCAGCGGCCGCAACGAAATGGGCTGGGGCCCGGAATACGCCGCCCAATCCGCGCCAGCCTACTTCAATAACCGCAAAGTCTCGATCTACGGCGGCTCGAACGAGATCCAGCGCAACATCATCGCCAAGGCAATCCTCGGATTCTAAGGAAGTCTTCTTTTTGTGAACAAAAAGAAGCAAAAAAACTTCATCCATTTAGTCCGAGCTCAATGGATAAAAGTTTTTTGGTTATTTTTTACAAAAAAGAACACTTCCTTCCGTCGCCCCCCACCCAGGACACAAACCCATGGACTTCGACCTCAGCGACGACCAGCGCCTCCTCAAGGACAGTGTCGACCGCCTGATCGCCGACCGCTACGCCTTCGACGCCCGCAAGAAGATCATGGCCGAGCCCGCCGGCTGGTCGCGCGACATGTGGGCGCAGTTCGCCGAACTCGGCCTCCTGGGCCTGCCCTTCTCCGAGGCCCATGGCGGCTTCGGCGGCGGCCCGGTGGAAACCATGCTGGTGATGGAAGCTTTCGGCCGCGGCCTGGTCCTGGAACCCTTCCTCGCCACCGTCATCCTCGGCGGCGGCCTCATCCAGGCCGCCGGCTCACCCGAACAGCAGAAAGCCATCCTGCCGCAAATCGCCGCCGGCAAGAAACTCCTCGCCTTCGCCCATGTCGAACGCGCCAGCCGCTACAACCTCGCCGACGTCCAGGTCACCGCCACCAAAGACGGCGAATCCTGGGTCCTCAACGGCGACAAATCCGTCGTCATCCATGGCGACAGCGCCGACACGTTGATCGTCACCGCCCGCACCGCAGGCTCCCGTTTCGACCGCAACGGCATCGGCCTCTTCCTCATCGATGCCAAGGCCCAGGGCGTCACCATCCAAGGCTACCCCACCCAGGACGGCACCCGCGCCGCCGAAATCAGCTTCGCCAATGTCCGTGCAACCGGCGTCCTCGGCGACCCCGCCGGCGGCCTTGCACCCGCCGAAAAAGTAATGGACCAGGCCATCGCCGCCATCTGCGCCGAAGCCGTCGGCCTGATGGGCGAAATGCACACCACCACCGTCGACTACATGAAAACCCGCAAACAATTCGGCCGCGCCATCAGCGAGTTCCAGGTCCTCCAGCACCGCTCGGTCGACATGTTCGTCTCCCTCGAACAAGCCCGCAGCATGTCGATGTTCGCCACCTTCTCCGCCGGCGAAACCGACGCCAAATCCCGCAGCCGCGCCATCTCCGCCGCAAAAGTCCAGATCGGCAAATCCGGCAAACACGTCGGCCAGGAAGCCGTCCAACTCCACGGCGGCATCGCCATGACCATGGAATACAAAGTCGGCCACTACTTCAAACGCATGACCATCCTGGAACAACTCTTCGGCGATACCGATACCCACACCGCCCGCGTCGCCGCCGCCGGCAGCCTGTTCTGACGGGAGGAAGGCCAGGGGCTTTGCCCCTGGACCCCACCAGGGTCCGAGACCCTGGACCTCAAC
>JANXSA010000580.1 GCA_025352915.1 Rhodospirillales bacterium
GTTGAACAAGGTGGCGTTGATGATGGTGCGGAAGCCACGCTTTTTGGCGGCAGCGATGGCGGTAACGCAGCGCTCATAGACACCGTCCTGGCAGACCGAGCGGTCGTGGTCCTCGCGGTTGCCGTCCAGGTGGACCGACCAGGAGAAGTATTTGTTGGGCTTGAACAGCGCCATCTTCTTTTCGAGCAGCAGCGCGTTGGTGCAGACGATGACGTATTTCTTGCGGGCGATGATGCCGCGCACGACTTCGTCGATCTCCTTGTGCAACAGTGGCTCGCCGCCGGCGATCACCACCACCGGGGCGCCGCATTCGTCGACGGCCTCCAGGCATTCCGCGACCGACAGGCGCTGGTTCAGGATCTCCGCGGGATAGTCGATCTTGCCGCAGCCGGCACAGGCCAGGTTGCAGCGGAACAGCGGTTCCAGCATCAGCACCAGGGGATAGCGCTTGCGGCCGAGCAAATGCTGCTTGACGACATAGGCGCCGACATTGAGGGCCTGGTGCAGGGGTATTGCCATGAAGTCGGACCTCGGGCAGTGAAGGGGCAGGAATGCGAACGCGACGTCGTGTTCGTGTTTTCGTTTAGGGACCGGCCATGGGCATGTCAACAACGGCGCATCCGCCGGGCCAGCGGCGCGGGCCGGTGCAGGAGCGCAGCCAGGAAACGGTGGGCCGCGTGCTGGCCGGCGCCGGGCGGCTGCTCGCGCGTGGTGTCTCGCCGCAGGGCCTGACCACCAGTCAGATTGCCGCCGAGGCGGGCCTGTCGGTGGGTGCGCTGTATCGCTTTTTCCCCGACAAGCAGGCAATCGTCGACGCGATCGCGCTGCGCCATCTGGAGGCGTTCCAGGAGACGCTGGCGGCGGCGTTGATGGCCGATTTGCCGGACAGCGCTGCCGGGTTTCTCGATGCGGTGATCGACGGGTTTGCCGCCTATCTTGAAGCCCATACGGATTTCCGCACCCTGGCCTATGGCGCGCCCGCTGATGGCACGCGTGGCGGCGGCAACGCGCGCGCGATCAGCGGCGCATTGTTCGACGCACAATTGGGCGGCGCGGGCGAGATGGCCGGCATGGTGCGCGAGGTGCTGTCCGGCCTGTTCGGCCTCGACCTCGCCGAGGATTTCGACTTCCGCCTGCGCATCGCAGCCGAGATCGGCGACCGATTGTTTGCCCACGCCGTCGCGCAACCGGATGCCGTGCAACGGGTGCGTGTCCTGGCACAGGCGAAGGACGTGTTGGGGCGCTACCTCTTTCCCGGATGCGTTTTTGGTTAATACACTTTAACTATCCAGAAAATATTTTGTATCAAATTGTCTCCGTCGGAAAATTAGCGACAGTCTTAACCTTTATCCAGCTAGACGCTCCAATGCGCGATGCCTTAACTAGCGCACAAGATAACATGCGGGCGGCACGCGTCCCGGTTGGAGCCGAATTTGCCGTCCGCACCGTATCTCCCGCATATCGACTTGCTGTTGCAGTCCCTGCGCATTGCGCGCGACCGGCTGGACAGCCGCAGCAAGATTGCCGTCGACCCTCGCATGCTGGTCCATGTGATCAAGCGGATCGTCGCATCGCTGCTGTTCGACGCGGCGTTCTACCTGACGACCTACGACGATGTGGCCCAGGCCCATGCCAACGGTGGAATCGGCGACCTGCACGCGCATTTCATCGAGGCCGGGTTCTTCGAGGGCCGGCTCGGCGCCGCCCCCGAGGTTGATGCCGGATACTACCTGGCAACCTATCCCGATGTCGGGCGCGCGATCGCCGAAGGGCAGATCGGCGCGGCCGGCGATCACTATGTGCAGCGCGGCTCGGCGGAGGGACGGGCGCCAAACCCCGGCCTGGCATCCGCCGTCGAGCGCTGGATGACGGTTTTGCGGCCCGAGGGCTGATACCCCGATCGGGAAGCCGGCATCAGGCCGGCGGCACGAAAGCCTGCATCACGCCGCGAAACACCGGCATCGCCTCCAGCGCCGCGCAATGCGCCACCAGCGATAACAGCCGCTGCTCCGCCAACAACCCGGGATGCGCCTCGCGCACGAACCGCCAGGCACAGGCCATCGCGATATCGGCATGGCTCAGCGCATCACCGATCCAATGCGGCGACGGCCGGCGCGCCGCCTCGCCCTCCAGGGCGGCCGCCACCGTGGCGATCTGCTCGCGGCAGCGCCCGGCCCAGACCGCGGACACCTCGCCATGCAGCCGCACTTCGTAGAACAGGCTGACCGCCTTTTCCGCCAGACCGACCGCCAGCCCCTCCAGCCGCAGCGCCGCGTCGCGCTCCGGCCCGCCCGTCGGGCGCATCGCCACCGGGGATCGCCGGTCGATGTGGTCAAGCATGGCATGGCTATCCACCACCACCGCGCCATCCTCCAGCACCATCGTCGGCACCCGAATCAACGGATTGACCGCCCGCAGCCGCCTAGCGTCGCCAAACGCCGACCATGGCAGATGGGTGAACGCAATGCCGGCATGAGTCAGGGCAATGCCGACCCGGCGCACGAACGGCGAGTCGAACTGGCCGATCAGGGTCAGCCGGCCGGCGATGATGTCGGGATCACTGCTCATGGCAACAAGATGTGCCTCACCAGGCGGCGTCCAGCAACTGCCGCACCACGGCGGGTCCGTCGATCTTGCGCGGGTTGGTGTGGATCATCCGGTCATGCATCGATCCCTCCGCAATGGTGTCGAGCTGGTCCGCCCGCACGCCGACAGCGCGCAACGTCCCCGGCAAGCCAAGTGTGGCAATCAGCCCGGCCACCGCGTCCCTGGCCTCGCCGCCCGGCATACCTAGCGCCTCGGCCACCCAGGCCTGGCGCTCGGCATTCACCGGTTTGTTGAAACGCAGCACATGCGGCAGCATCACGCAGGAGGTATAGCCATGCGGCACCCCCGCCGTGCCGCCGAGCACATGGCCGATGCCGTGGCTCGCCCCCTTGGTCACCCCGGTCTGCGAACCCACCATCGACATCCACGCGCCAAGCTGACAATCGAGCCGCGCCGCGAGGTCATCAGGATTGGCCTTGCACGCCAGCAACCCGCGGTTCAGCAACCGCAGCGCCTGCAGCGAGGCGCCATCGCTCATCGGCTGGGCGTTCGCCGAGCACAAATCCTCCACCGCATGATCGACCGCGCGGATGCCGGTCGACAGCCACAGCCACTCCGGCGTGGCCACTGTCACGCGAGGGTCGAGGATCACGCTCTCGGGGATCATCGTCGAGGAGGCATAGCTCTCCTTGCGCGACGGCCCGCCATCCGCAGGCAGGGTGTCGGTGCAGCCGGCAAACGAGGTGAACTCGCCCGCCGACAAGGTCGTAGGGATCGACACGGTGCGAATGCCCGCAAGCGTCTTGGGCCGCCGCGTCACCCCGTCCGGCCCGGTGATGGCGCGCAATCGGTCGAGATCGCGCGGTTCGGAAATATCGTTGGCCAGGCACATGCCGATCATCTTGGCGGCGTCGGTCACCGAGCCGCCGCCGAGCGTCACCAGCAGGTCGGCCCCCGCCTCCCGTGCCGCATTGCCGGCCGCCACCACATCGATGCGCGGCGTATGCGCACCAATGCGCGTCCAGGTACCCGCCAGATAATTGCCCAGCGTCGCCTGCGCCGCCGCCACGAACGGCGTTTCCCGGGATAGCGTCCCGCCGGCGATCAGGAACACCCGCCGCGCATCCAGCCGCGTCCTCTCCTCGGCCAGCGCCTCCACAAAAGGCCGCCCATAAAGCACACGATCCATGTTGGGATAACGGTAAGTACCGGCCTGCATAATTCCCCATCCTTCTTGCTTCATGGACAAAAGTTTTTGCTTCTTTTTTCAAAAAGAAGCGCTTGCTTCCTGGGCCTCAAGGCGCCACCGAGTTGGTAAAGTAAAAAGACGGTGGCCGGGTGCCATGGATCTCGCCCGACGCCCGCATCGCCTCGATCATCCGCTGCCAGGCTTCACCCGATTGCCGCCCCCAGCCCGCGGCGGAAGCAGGCGTGACATGGCCCAGAAAAATCACCAGGGCGGCCTCGCACGCCTCGTCGCTCTCCACCAGGGCATGACGGGCGCGGGCGGCCCGGCACGCCGCAAGCGGATCGGCCGCGGCATCGGCAAAGCCGGCGCGGATCGCCGCGAGGGCCCGGCGCACCAGCCCGGAATCATTGCCCAGCAACGCCTGGTTGGCGACAAAGCCGAAGCCCTGCAGCGGCACACCGAAATCGGCGAGCTCGAGCACTTCGGGCGTCTCGCCCTGGGCCAAGACACCGGCGCGCAAGATCGCGGCGTCGCCAAGCACCAGGTCAAGCCGGCCGGCGAGAAGTTCTTCCAGCTTGGCGCCGCGGTCGACGGGAATCACCGTGACCGCGCTGGGCACGATCGACTGGGCGCGGCGAAACAGCGTGAACGCCATGGAATCCGCGGTGCCCGGGGTGATGCCGAGCCGCAGCTTCTCGACCGATTTTGCACCCTCCAGCAGGACCCGGCCCTTGAGCCCGACAATGGCCAGCGCCGTGCGCGGCTGGTAGATCGCCACCATCCGGATCGGCGTGCCGCGCGACACCGCGCTCGCCGCCGTCGACGCCGTCAGGTGCCCGATGTCAAAAGCCCGCTGCCCAACCAGCACGGCAACCATGTTGGGCCCAAGCCCTGGCTCGATCACCGCCTCGATTCCCGCCCGCCTGAAATGTCCGGCCTCCAGTGCGGTCAGGATCGGCACATGATGCGGCGCAAAGGCGCCGTCCAGCACCAGGCGCAACGGATCGGCCGCCAGCCTCCCGGCTCCCGCCATCATCAGGGCACCGGTCAGCATCAGCACGAACAAGGCAGCCAGGCATCTGGCGCGGTGCATTCGACTCCCCGCCCCTTCATCCCGGCGTCGGCATGGCAATAGACGCTGAGGGCCGGTTCTACCAGCGACGGATGAACGCACCGTTCCCATCCACGCGCCGCCTCGACCGGCGCGGCATTCACCGTCATCATCCGCCGCCACCGCACCACCACCCGGAGACCACCGTGAACGACGCTCCCAATCTTGCGCCAAGTGATTTCGTACATGCGCGCTACCGCGACC
>JANXSA010000624.1 GCA_025352915.1 Rhodospirillales bacterium
CGCACGGATCCCCCAGCCATCCCGCAAACGAACCTCGATCGTCGTCCGATCCACAACCGTCAGAGCGCGTCGAGGAGAGGCCATCCGGATACCCTATCCTATTGGGTCCCCAGGCGGTGTTCGCTCCTAAACTTGAATCCGCCCACCCTGACCGCCAAACCTACTCCGCCGCGCGCGGTCGCTCCGACGGGTCCTCGCTCGGGATGTTGATCCCGCCGCCGCGCCGGGCGGCGAGGGCCTTGGGTGTGGCGTCACTGGCAACGACGGAACGACCGTAAGCGGGGATTGATGGAATCGCATCGGGCGCCAGCGGCAGCATCCAGTTCTTCCGCTGCAACGCCGCCTCGATATACGGCGCGAGTTCGGCTTGTTTGCGCGCATCGCGTTCCGCCTGACCGGCCTTCATGACCGGCATGACCTCAGCCGCGAACAGTTCGAGCGAGGCGATAATGTCGGCGTGGGTGTTGCGCCCGGCCTGTTGGACGAAGATCACCTGATCGACGCCGGCGTCCTGATACTGCGTCAGACGCTCGATCAGCTGTGCCGGCGTGCCGATGCCGTTGCCGACGGCGGGCGGCATTGCATCGCGGCCGCGTTCGAACCGCTCCCACACATTGGTCACGCCAGGGATGTGGTCGCCGTAAACGTAGTGATGGCCGAGTGCGAAGCCGAAAAACTGGAAGCCCTCGCCGCCTCGCCGGATGGCTTCAGCCTCGTCGTGATGGACGGAAAACCCCGTCGCCATCGCGATGTTGGCGTTCACTGAGTGCCCAATCGGCACGCATTGATCCGACTTGATGATCTCGTAATACTCACCTGCCCATTTCGCTGCCTCGGCGGGGTCGACGAACGCAAAGGCCAGCGCTCCGACCCCGTTCCGCGCGGCGACATGGATCGTTTCGCGGTTGGAACAGGCGAGCCAGATCGGCGGATGCGGCTTCTGCAGCGGCTTGGGAATGACATTGCGCGCGGGCATCGAAAAATAATCGCCCTTGAAGCCGGGATAGGGCGCCATCGCCATCATGTTGGCGGTCTGCTCGGTCGCCTCCGCCCACATCAGCTTCTTCAGCGCGGGATCAACATTGAACCCCTCCAACTCGGCGCGCGACGCGGACGATCCCGTCCCCCATTCCGCTCGGCCTGACGACACAAGATCGAGCATCGCCATCCGTTCCGCGACGCGCGCGGGCGGGTTGTAGCCTGGTGGGGACAGCACCACCGCATGGCCGATACGGATTTGCTTCGTACGCCCGGCGGCGGCGGCCAGAAACACTTCCGGGGCGGAGTTGTGTGAGTACTCCTCCAGAAAGTGATGCTCGTTGGCCCAGACGTAGTCGAGGCCCAGACGATCGGCGACCTCCACCTCCGCCAGTGCCTGCTGTACCAGTTGGTGCTCGGAGTTCGCGTCCCACGGGCGGGGCAACTGTAGCTCGTAGATCAGGCCGAATCTCATGGTAAGTCTCCACCCTGCTTCGTCTTTGCGGTCGTTCGTTTAGTACAGAACGCCGCACGAGACGTCCAGCACGCTCCCCTGGCTGGAACCGCGTGAGCCCCTTAGTGTCCGTCCGGAAAGCCTCCCGGGTCGTTGAACCGCATAGTTACCGTCTGCGGCTGCGTTCTCGGTTCACGACCGGCTTCGGTGTGCCGCGCGGAGGCGTCACCACGGCCGGCAAGCGCACGCAGACCCGCCGGCGCGAGGAGCCCGCAGGCAAGGTTCAGCTGGCGTGGCGGTAGGCCTTGCCGACAACGTAAGCGACGCCTTCCGGTCCCACTTGCGTGGTGTGCTGGCAACCTTCGGGAATCTCACAGCAGTCGCCGGGCTTGAAGGTTGTGGACTTGCCGTCGCGCGCGAGGGTGATCTCGCCGCCAAGGACCATGATGCGCACGTCGAAATCATGGGCGTGTTGGTCTTCTGTGAAGCAAGCCTTCTGCCCGCCGTGGGTGATGTCGAAGCCTTCGCGGCGCAAGTCGCTCTCGAAGGCTTCGCGGGTAAGCGGGGCGCCGGCGCGGCGGCGGCCGGAGAGCAGTGCCACGCCCTCGGCGCCGACATGCTCGGCGTGCATGGTGCCGCAGGGGACGGCGAAGCACTGGCCGGCGCGGTAGGTGACAGCAGTGTTGTTGCAGGTGATGGTGATCTCGCCGCCCAGGACCAGCGACTTGGCGTCGAAATCGTGGCAGTGGTTGGGTGCGATGAGGTTCGGCTTGACGCCGGTGTTGACCACCCGATAGCCATCGCGCCGCAGGCCCATGTCGAATTCGGTGATATCCATTGCCTGTGCCCCTTTGCGTGGTTATGCCGTTCGTATTCTATGGAGGACGAATTGTCAATTATAGCGGACAATGAAATCAGTCTGCGCACCGGCCGGGCGGTCAAGCGGCGGCGCGAGGCGGCGCGGCTGAGCTTGCGAGTGCTGGCGGCACGCAGCGGGGTTTCGCCGTCGATGATCTCGGACATCGAACGCGGGGCGAAGTCGCCCACAGTGGCGACGCTGGTGCGACTGGCCCAGGCGCTGGGGGTCGGTGCGGCGGCGCTGCTGGAGGATGGCACGGCGGCAATGCCACGCATTCGGCTGTTGCGCCGCGGCGAGGGCGCGCGCGGCGAAATTCCGGCGCCGTGGGAGCGGCTGGGACCGGCCGGACCCGGAAGCCGGATCGACTTCGTTCGCCATGTAATCCCGCCTGCGGCTGTGCTGGGTCCTTCGCCGGCCCATGTCGTTGGGACGGTGGAGCACATGCATGTGGCGAGCGGCTGG
>JANXSA010000636.1 GCA_025352915.1 Rhodospirillales bacterium
CCCAGCCATCACCCAACCGAACCGCTATCAGTGTTCGATCAAACATCGTCAGCTTGCGTCGAGAAATCGTCATCCAGACACCCTATCCTATAGGGTCGCCCGGTGGCGTTCGCTCCCAAACTTGAATCCGCCAAGCAAAAAGACTTCATCCATTTGGCTGGACGGCACGGGTGCGAATGGATGAAAGTTTTTTGGTTCTTTTTTTCAAAAAAGAACATTCTTTCGCTGCGACCTCCGCGTCATCGACAATGTCGACAATTGGTCCTTGACGATGGCCGGCGATGGCTCGCAGTCTTGCCGGCAAGAGCGCCGGCGTTGACCGGCCCATCAGGCGGAGGAACCGGGCATGGCGAAATCGCTGAAGCGGCGTACGTTGCTCAAGGCATCTCTGCTGGGCGCGGGGTCCACCGTGCTGTTGGCGCGGCATGGCCGGGCGCAGGCAGAAAAGCCGCAATATGGCGGCAAGCTGCGGGTGGCGTATCAGATCGCGCCGGGGGCGCTGGACCCGGTGGTGGGGCGCTCAGGGGGCGATCATTACTATTGGCGCCCAATCGTTGACCAGTTGGTGGACGCCGACCCCTCGCTCAACCCGCGGCCTGAAACCTCGCTGGCGCAGTCCTGGGATGTCTCCGACCCGACGAAGGTTCTGCTCAACCTGCGCAAGGGCGTGCTGTTCCACGACGACACGCCGTTCAACGCCGAGGCGGTGAAGTTCAACATCGAGCGCCTGCTCGACCCCGCCACCAAAGCCACGCCGCGCGCCGCCTTCACCCCGATCGACACGGTGGATGTGGTCGACGAACACATCGTTCGCTTCAACCTCAAGCGCCCATGGGGATCGGTCCTCAGCACGCTGGCAGACCGCGGCGGGGCGATGAACTCGCCCACGGCGGTGCGGACGCGTGGACCGGACTACATCTTCAAGCCGATCTCCACCGGCCCGTTCAAAGTCGCCGAATACGTCTCCGGCAGCCATGTCCGCTACGTGCGCAACGAAAAATATTGGGGCCGCGACGTCGCCGGCAACCCGCTGCCGTATCTGGACGAGATCGTGATGAACATCGTCACCGATCCGACGGTGCAGGTTTCGGCGTTGAAGGCCGGCGAGATGGACCTGATCTATCTGCCGCTGCGCGATGTCAGCAATTTCGAGAACAATCCGACCTACAACATGCGCAAGTACGAGGGCGGCGGCATCGCCTTCACGGTGGCCTTCAACATGTCGAAGCCGCCGATGGACAACATGCACCTGCGGCTGGCGGTGGCGCATGCCATCAATCCGGAAGTGATCAACCGCGCCGTCCACTTCAACCGCTCGATCGTGGCCAAGGGCGGCATGTGGCCACCCGGCGCCTGGGCCCATGACCCGACAGTGCCACGGCCGAGCTACAACGTGGCCAAGGCGCGCGAGCATCTGGCGCTTGGCGGCAAGCCAAATGGTTTCGAACTGGACGCGGTGCTGTGGCCGAGCGAGATCAACACGCCGCAGGCCGAGATCGTCCGCGCCCAGCTTGCCGCCATCGGCATTAAGCTCAGCTTCAAGGTCTACGAAGTCACCGTCGCCACCGAGAAGTTCTTCTACGGCAACGACGCCGGCATCTATCTCACCTCCTGGAGCCGCTACCCGGAGCCGGAATGGGTGGCGTCGCTGATCTACCGCTCGGACGGATACTACAACGCCGGCAAGCGCCGCGACGACCGGCTCGATGCGCTGATCGACGAAGGGGTATCGGTTGCCGACATTCCCCGCCGCAAGCTGACCTATCGCAAGATCGACGAGATCGCGCTGGCCGAGGCGCATATGGTACCGATGCTTTACGGCGTCACCCATGCCGTGGCGCCCAAGCGCGTCATGGGGCTGGACGAGGTGTTCGCATGGGACGCCAAGATGTCGCTGCACCGGATGTGGCTGAAGAAGGCCTGACAAGGCCTGCTGCATGCAACGCTACATCCTGCGCCGCCTGGCGCAACTGATCCCGTCGCTGCTGCTGATCACTTTCCTGGTGTTCGCGCTGATGCATGCGATCCCCGGCGACCCGGCGCGGATGATGCTGGGGGCCGGCGAGCAATTGGACGCCAAGCAGTTGGAGATCGTCCGGCGCGAGTACAACCTCGATCGGCCGCTGCCGGTGCAGTACGTGCTGTGGCTGGCAAAGGCGGCCAGTGGCGATCTCGGGCGCTCGACGGCCAGCCAGCGCCGGGTGGGCGAGGAGTTGATGCTGCGGGCCTTCGTGACGTTTCAGCTCGGCGTGTTCGCCTGGCTGATCGGGGCGGCGATCGCGGTGCCCGCCGGCATCATCTCGGCGGTGTATCGTGGGCGATGGCCGGACCTGTTGGCGACATTTGCCGCCGTCGGGGCGGTGGCGCTGCCGGGGTTCTGGCTGGGGATCATGATGATCCTGCTGTTCGGGGTGACGCTGGGCTGGCTGCCGACGCGGGGCTATGTGGCGCTGGCCGATGATCCCCTGGGCAGTTTGCGGCATATGATCCTGCCGGCGGTGGCTTTGGGGATCACCTCGTCGGCGGTGGTGATGCGGCAGATGCGCTCGGCGCTGCTGGAGGTGCTGGCGCAGGACTATATCCGCACCGCGCGGGCCAAGGGGCTGGCGCTGCGGGCGACGGTGCTCGGCCACGCGCTGCGCAACGCCATGCTGCCGGTGATCACGGTGATGGGGCTGGAGATCGGGCGCATCTTTGCCGGCAGCGTGGTGATCGAGACGCTGTTCGGCATCCCCGGCATGGGCCGGCTGATGGTCCAGGCGGTGTTCCAGCGCGACTTCCCGGTGGTGCAGGGCTGTGTGCTGGTGATGGCCACGGCGGTGCTGGTGATCAACTTCATCACCGACATCTTCTACGCCGTGCTCGACCCGCGCATCCGCTATGATGGCTGACCGGCGATGATCCTGTTCCGGGACGGCACCGTGCTGGGCCGGCTGATCCGCACGCCGCGCGCGCTGTTCGGCACGGTGGTGCTCCTGTTGGTGCTGACAGGTGCGCTGGCGGCGGACTGGCTGATGCCGTTCGACAGCGAGGCCATGGATTTTGACAGCCTGCTGTTGGCGCCGTCCTGGCCGCATGTGCTGGGCACCGACCAGCTGGGGCGGGACACGTTTTCCCGGCTCATTCTCGGCAGCCAGGTGGCATTGCAGGTCAGCCTCGGTGCGGTCGGGCTGGGGGTGATGGTGGGGGTGCCGCTGGGGCTGGTCTCGGTGACGATCGGCGGCTGGGTAGACGATGCCATCATGCGGGTGATGGACGCGATTGTGGTGTTCCCCGCCCTGCTGGTGGCGGTGGCGCTGGCGGCGGCGATCGGCAACTCGCTCGGCACGGTGATCCTGGCGATCGGGGTGGCCAACGTGCCCTGGCTGGCGCGCATCACCCGCAGCCAGGCGCTGGCGCTGCGGGAACTGGACTTCGTGGCGGCGGCGCAGGCATCCGGGACCTCGACGATCAAGATCATGATCCGCCATATCCTGCCGAATGCCGTCGCCCCGGTGATCGTGCAGGCGACGCTGGGCATGGGATATGCGGTGCTGGCCGAGGCGGCGCTGGGCTTCATCGGCGTGGGCGTGACGCCGCCAACCCCAACCTGGGGCAACATGCTGCAAGCCGCTTTCCCGTTCCTGGAAAAACAACCCGCCCTCTCGGTGGCACCGGGCGTGGCCATCTTTCTGTTGGTGTTGGCCTTCAACCTGCTCGGCGACGCGCTGCGCGATATCCTCGACCCCCGCCTGCGCGGCGTGGTGCGGTAGGTCGGGGCTTAGGGAAGTAAGGCCAGGGGCTTTGCCCCTGGACCCCACCAGGGGTCCGAGACCCCTGGACCCTCAAC
>JANXSA010000654.1 GCA_025352915.1 Rhodospirillales bacterium
GTTGACGGTGGCGCCCCAGCCGCGGACGGGGTCGCCGGCGGGGGGTTCGACCTTGATCACCTCGGCGCCGAGATCGGCGAGGACGCGGGTGCAGAACGGGCCGGCGATGTAGTGGCCGAGTTCCAGCACCTTGAGCCCGAGCAGGGGGCCGGTGCGCTTGGGTGGTGCGGTCATGGGCGCCTCGCTGGCAATGGGGAAAACGCTGCGCGGATTACCGCGAATTTCGGTGGCCTTAACCATGGGTTTGTACTTGCGGTGTCAAGATGCTCCCCGTGGCCAGCGACGGTCGCATGCATTGTTCTGGACTCCTCCCCCCTTGCGCCGCCGCTCTTGGCGGGTCCGGCGCACACCTTGGGCGGCGCAACATTGTTGCGCCGCCCTTCTTTTTCGCGAGGCAGGAAGCGTCTTCTTTTTGTGAACAAAAAGAAGCAAAAAAACTTTATCCGTTTGGCGTTAGAGGCCCGATATCTGTGCAAGCGGCATGGCTATTCCGCAGCGCCCGGCCTGGCGGAGCGAGATCTAATGGATGAAGTTTTTTTGCTTCTTTTTGTTCACAAAAAGAAGAATCCTTGGCTTCCCTGCCCACCGCTTGGCGTGCTCGCGTTACCGCCGCACACTTCCCGTGGAACCGGCAATGGGGGCTTTAGGGATGGACAAGCTGTTGATCGAGGCGTTGGCGCGCCAGGCTGGGTTGGCGCGGGCATTGGAGGCGTTTCCCGCGTGCGTGGCTTCGGCGGCGGCCCAGGCGGCGGGGCGGAGCGGTGAGATCGAGGCGCCGACGGCGCCTGCGGTGGAGTCTTGGCCGCCGATGAAGGTGGGAGCGGCGCGATGAGCGACGAGCTGCATTGGCTGACGGCGTCGGCGCTCAGCCGGGCCTATGCCGCCAGGACGCTGTCGCCGGTGGAGGTGGTGCGGGCGTTGCTGGCGCGGATTGAGCGGTTGGATTCGGGGTTGAACGCGTTCATTCGGGTGGATGGCGAAGCCGCGCTGGCGGCGGCGGCGGTGGCGGAGGCGGAGATTGGTGCCGGGCGGATTCGCGGGCCGTTGCATGGGGTGCCGATCGGGATCAAGGACATCATCGATGTGGCGGGGCTGCCGACCACGTGTCATTCGGCGGTGATGCCAGGGGTTCCGGCGGGGGCGGATGCCGCGTGCGTGGCGCGGGTGCGGGCGGCGGGGGCGATCGTGCTGGGCAAGCTGTCGACGCATGAGTTTGCCATTGGCGGGCCGAGTTTCGATTTGCCGTGGCCGCCGGCGCGCAATCCTTGGAACCGGGATCATCATCCCGGTGGGTCGTCTTCCGGGTCGGGGGCGGGGCTGGGGGCGGGGTTTTTCCCGCTGGCGCTGGGGACGGATACCGGCGGGTCGGTGCGGCATCCGGCCAGCGCGTGCGGGATTGTCGGGTTGAAGCCGACCTATGGGCTGGTGTCGCGGCGCGGGGTGTTTCCGCTGGCGTTCTCGCTGGATCATGTCGGGCCGATGACGCGCGATGTCGCGGATAATGCGTTGTTGCTGGATACGCTGGCGGGGCATGACCCGTTAGATGCCGGCAGTGCTTCGGCGGGGCGGCAGTATTATGCGGCCGGGCTGGAGCGCGGGGTGCGCGACCTGCGGATCGGGTTTGTGCGGCACTTTCATGAGCACGACATTGTGGCGCATCCCGAGGTTGCGGCCGGATTGGAGACGGTGGCGCGGACGCTGGCGGGGGAGGGGGCGGTGCTGCGCGAGGTCACCCTGCCGTCGCTGGGCGAGTTTGCCGCCGTGAACCGGGTGATCCTGAACGCCGAGGCGTGGTCGATCCATGCGCCGTGGCTGCGCGAGCGGCCGGGGGCGTATGGGATGCTGGGGCGGCGGCGGCTGATGGCCGGGGCGTTCCTGAGTGCGGGCGATCTGCTGGCGGCGCAACGGCGGCGGGGGGAGATGATGGCGCTGGTGGATGCTGCGCTGGAAGAGGTGGACGTGCTGCTGTGCGCCAGCTCGATGGACCCGCCGAGCCGGATTGACGACGCGGCGGAGACGGCGCGCACCTACCCGCGCCAGGCCCGCGCGCCGTTCAACACCACCGGGCATCCGGCGCTGGCGATGCTGGCGGGGGTGTCGGCGGATGGGCTGCCGCTGTCGGTGCAGTTTGCCGGGCGTAATTTCGGCGAGGCCACGCTGTTCCAGGTCGCGCGGGCGTGGGAGCGGGCGTCGGGGGTGGACCGGATGCATCCGGGCGGGCTGTAGCAAGATTGTTGAAATACCCGGCGGCTGCGGCGTAACGTGATGGCGGCGGCGTACGAAAACCCGCGACAGAATCAAGGGGGCGCTGCCCGGATGCACGACGTGTGCAGCCGCAAGCACGAGGGCGCGCCCCCTGCCGAGCAGGCCCGCGCCGAACCGACCCGACGGTGAAGACCCGACAGGCGGTCCGGCGAGCGGTTCGCAGCTGAGGGATGGGCGCCCCGCAACAAGGGGCGGACGCCGATGCCGAAGGGTATTGTTAAGTGGTTTAATCCGACCAAGGGATACGGGTTCGTCGCCCCGGAGAGCGGGGGCAAGGACGTGTTCGTGCATATCAGCGCGGTGCAGAAGGCCGGGCTGCGCACGCTCAATGAAGGTCAGACGATCGAATTTAAGATCGAAGAGCAGCCCAACGGGCGCGCCGCAGCGGTCAATCTGGTGGCCGAG
>JANXSA010000570.1 GCA_025352915.1 Rhodospirillales bacterium
CACCACCGGGACCATCGGCACGTTTGGCGCGGCGGCGGCGGTGGCCAGCATCCTGAAGCTGGATGCCGGGCGCACCGCCCATGCGCTGGCGACCGCCGGGACCTTCGCCGCGGCGCTGCAACAGGCGTTTCGCTCCGACGCCATGTCCAAGCCGCTGCATGCCGGCCACGCCGCCGATGCCGGGGCGATGGCAGCCCTTGGGGCGGCGCAGGGGGTGACCGGGGCGCTGGATGTGCTGGAAGGTGCCGCCGGTTTCGGGGCGGCGATGAGTGTGAACCCGGACTGGTCGAAGGCGATCGACGGACTCGGCACGCGCTACAACATCACCGCGATGACGTTCAAGAATCATGGCTGTTGCGGCCACGCCTTCGCCGCCATCGACGGGGCGCTGGCGTTGCAGCAGACGCACGGATTCTCGCATCACCAGGTTTCGCGGATCGTCGTCGGCGGCTATCGCGCCACCCTGGATGTGACCGGACGCAAGCAGGTGGCGACGCCGTTCGAAGGCCGGTTCAGCACGCCGTTCACGGTGGCGAGCGCGCTGGTGCATGGCAATGTCCGGCTGGCCGCCTTCGAGCCGCAGCGGCTGGCCGATCCCGCGACCCAGACGCTGATGCAGAAAATCGACGTGGTGCTCGACCCCGGCTGTGACGCGGCGTTTCCGGGCGCGCGTTCGGCGGTGGTCGAGGTCACGCTGACGGATAACCGCACGCTGCGCCACCACCAAACGACGCGCCACGGCGACCCCGATGATCCCTTGAGCGATGGCGAGCTGACCGATAAATTCTACGAGCTCAGCACCCCGGCGATCGGACGGCCGGCGGCGGAGGCGCTGTTGGCCAGGCTGTGGCGGGTCGACGGCCTGGCGGATGTGCGCTTTGCCCCGGTCAGCCTGACGATGGCGGCCGAGTAAGACGTCAGGCCGAGGCGCGCAGGTCCGTACGCCGCATGTCGCCGGGGAGCATGTCCTGGTGCACCGGCCGCAGCTCCAGGTTCAGCCGGTAGCCGGTCTCGTCGCACAGCAATAGCCGGTGATGGCGGGGGTCGGGCTCGATCTTGCGCCGCAGCCGGTAGATGTGGGTCTCGACCGTGTGCGTGGTCACCCCGGGTTGATAGCCCCAGACCTGGTTCAGCAGCACCGGGCGCGGCACCGCCTCGCCGCCGGCGCCGTGGAGGTAGCGCAGCATCGCCGCCTCGGTCGCGGTCAGGCGAATGGTGCGGCCGGATGCGATGTCCTCCAGCTCGCGCAGCGCGGGGCGAAAGCGGTATGGCCCGACCTCCAGCAAGGCACCTTCATTGCTATCGTATTGCCGCAGTTGCGCCCGCAAGCGCGCCGCCAGTTCCAGCGGGCGCAGCGGCCGCGGCAGCCCGTCATTGGCCCCGGCATCCAGGCAGCGCACGATCATCGCGTCATCGCCGTCATGCAGCACCAGCACCGGGAAGCGCGCGCCGGCGCGGCGCAACCCGGCGCAGGTGATGGCGCCGTCCTGGCCGCCGAATGCCGCGTCAATCAGCAGCGCGTCGATCGGCGGCTCCGGCGCGGACAGCATCGCCTGCAACGCCGCAATGTCGGGGGCGGCGGCGGCATCAAAACCCGAACCTTGCAACTGCACCGCCACACGCCCGCGCTCAGCCACATTGTCCAGCAGCAGAACGATCCGTCGCGCAATCGGCACCGGCACTCTCCTCATGAAAACTCCGCGCCGCCACCGGGGGTGAAGCGCCCTCGATCACGCTACGGTGGCCACTGGCCGTTCAGATGCAGCGCTCGGCGAATTTTCCACCGGCGGTGTCATGCAAACTCTGTTCCGCCCGGTTTTCTTGGCGGCGTACAGCGCCTGATCGGCCCGCTCGATCCAGTCCGACAGGCGCTCGCCCGGCTCGTAACAGGCGCCGCCGGCCGAAACGGTGACCCCGCCGATGATTTTGCCGGTGTTGCGCGCGACGACCTGGCGGCCCTCGAACGCCTGGCGCACCCGGTCGGCCACATCGAACGCGCCGTCTGCGGTGGTTGCGGGCATGATCACGGCAAACTCCTCTCCACCATAGCGCGCCACGAAGTCGCCTTCGCGGATGGATGCGGTCAGCGTTGCCGCCACCAGCCGCAGCACCTGGTCACCCGTCTGGTGACCCCAGTTGTCGTTCACCCGCTTGAAGTGGTCGATATCGATCAACAGCAGGGACAATGGCGCGCCTGAATTCATCGCCCTGCCGGCAGACTCGCGCAGGCGGATGTCAAAACTGCGGCGATTGGCCAGCTTGGTCAGCCCGTCGGTGGCGGCATCCTGGCGCAAATCGTCCAATGAACGCTCCAGCAGCTGGATTCGCCCGGCCGCCCCGGCCAAATGCTGGCCGATCGCCTCGCTGCGCTCCGCCATGGCCTGGGCCTCCTCGCGCAGGCGCTGGATCAGCACCGGCAGCGAGGTGGTACCGGAGACAAAGGCGGTGGATGTGTCGCGCACGATATCGCCGAAGCTGCGCGCCCCTTCGCCGGCATCGCCAACCGCCACGCCGACCTCGACCAACAGGCTCTGCATCCGCTCGGCGGCCGAGCGCAAGGCGTCGCGCTCGCGCACATGGGCGAAGAATTTGCGATGAACGGCCGCCATGGTCTGGTCGTCGCAGCGGCCGGGCTTGCTCAACAACACGTCGATCAGGTGGCGCAGCTCCGGATTGAGCCCGCTGTGATACTCGTACCAGATCGCGAAGTTGTCCGGCGTCGGCGTGATGCCGAGCTGGACAACCGAGTCAAAGGCGGATCGCCCGCACTCGGCCGGATCGCATTTCACGAATCGTTCCCCTCCAGAAGTGCTGCAAGCGCCAGCTTGACGGCGGAAAGCTTACTTCCGGTAAAAATCGCGCCCACTTCGTACGTAGTTTGACGAATCCCGGACGGCAGCGCCGCGCGTTGCGCGAAGCCGGGGCAAGGCGAGCGGGGGGAGGGCGAGGCGGGGGGAATGGTGCTGCACGACAGGATTGAACTGTCGACCTCTCCCTTACCAAGGGAGTGCTCTACCACTGAGCTAGTGCAGCGCCGGGACAAGACGAGCAAGCCCGCGTTGTGAGGCGGGTGATTAGCCGCCCGTCCCGCGCGGTGCAAGTCCCCGTTTTGCACAGCCGCCCGGCACGCTGCCTTGACGCTTGGCGGCGGGCTGGCCAAATGGTGCGCGATGGAACAGCCGCCCGCGCCTGCCCCGACGCTCAAGGAACGCGCACTCGCCGACAAGCGCGCGCGCGAAGCCCGCGAAGCCGCCGCCCTGCGCGCCAACCTGCTGCGCCGCAAGGCACAGGCGCGCGCGCGGTCCGACGCCCCGCGGCCGGCCGGCCGGATCACCGACGAGGGCTAGGTGCGAAGGAAGCAAGGCTGGAGCTTTGCCCCAGACCCCACCAGGTCCGGAGCAGAGCCCTGGCCTTGCTTCCTTCACATCCTACCGCACGTCGTGTTCAAGTAGACCGCGTACAGCGAGGTGGTGCCGCAGATGAACAGGCGGTTGCGCTTGCTGCCACCAAAGCAGCAATTCGCCACCACCTCGGGGATGCGCACCAGCCCGATCAGCGTGCCGTCGGGCGCGTAGCAGCGCACCCCGTCGCCGGCCGAGGTCCAGACATTGCCGCCGCGGTCCACCCGCAAGCCGTCGAACATCCCGACATCACAGGTGGCGAAAACTTCGCCGCCCGAGATCGTGTCGCCGTGCACGCGGAACACCCGGATATGGCGCGGGAACTGCTCGCCGTGCGAAAATCCGGTATCGGCGATGTAGAGAAGCGACTCATCGGGCGAGAACGCCAGTCCGTTCGGCTTGGCGAAATCGGTGGCCACCGCGGTGACCGCGTCGGTGTCGGGGGCGATCCGGTAGACGTGGCAGGCGCCGATCTCGCTGGGCGCCGCGTCGCCCTCATAGTCGGAATCGATGCCATAGCTCGGATCAGTGAACCACAGGCTGCCGTCGGATTTCTCGACGATGTCGTTGGGTGAATTCAAGCGCCGGCCCTTGAACGCCTGCGCCAGCACCGTGCGGCTGCCGTCATGCTCGGTGCGCGTCACCATGCGCGTGCGGTGATGACAGGTGACCAGCCGGCCCTGGCGATCGACGGTGTTGCCGTTGGAATTATCGGCGGGCGCGCGGAACACGCTGACCGAGCCGTCGGTTTCGTCCCAGCGCAGCATCCGGTTGTTCGGAATATCCGACCAGACGAGCGTGCGGTGGGCGGGGAACCAGGCGGGACCCTCGGCCCAGCGGCAGCCAGTGTAGAGCTTCTCCACATGCACGTTGCCAAAGATGAGCTTGGCGAAGCGGGCGTCGAAAACCTCGAAATCCTTGGTGAGCATGGCGTTCCCCTCTTGCCGCAACAGTGCGATGCCGCCTCGGCCCGGGCAAGCGATCACACAATGAATGACCCTGGCCCACCGTTACGCTATACCTCCCACACAAGGCGACCGCGCAAGAACACCCGGGAGATACGGCCATGAACGACGCCATCTTCGGCCCCGCCACGGCCGACCCGTACGCGATCCCGCTCGACCAGCTGAATCCAGCCCAGCCCGCGCTGTTCCAAGCCGACAAGCACTGGGCCTATTTCGAGCGCCTGCGCCGCGAGGCTCCGGTGCACTACACCGCCGAGAGCGAGTTCGGCC
>JANXSA010000695.1 GCA_025352915.1 Rhodospirillales bacterium
AAAAAGAAAGCGCTTTCTTTTTTTCAAAAAAGAAACAAAAAACTTCTGTCCACAAGGAAGTGCCGCATGTCCGATCCCGCCTTGATGACCGCTGAGGAGTTGCTCGCGGCTTATGCCCGCACGGACCTGTCGCCGGTCGAGGTGCTGCAGGCGGTGACCGCGCGCGTCGCCCGGCTGAACCCGGCGCTTAACGCCTTCGCGGTGATGAATCCCGGCGCATTGGCCCAGGCCGGGGCGAGCGAGGCACGCTGGCGCGCCGGCCGGCCGATCGGGGCGCTGGACGGCGTGCCGGTCACCATAAAAGACCTGATCGACGTCGCCGGCCTGCCGACCCGGCGCGGCTCGCGCCTGACCGACACCGCCGCCGCCACGGAGGACGCGCCGATGACCCTCGCGCTGCGCAGCGCCGGCGCGGTGATCCTCGGCAAGACCACCACCACCGAATTCGGCTGGAAATCCCCCGGCGACTGCCCGCTGCACGGCATCACCCGCAATCCGTGGAATTTCCACCACACGCCGGGCGGGTCGAGTTCGGGCGCAGGTGCCGCCGCAGCGGCGGGCTTCGGGCCGCTGCATATCGGCACCGATGCCGGCGGCTCGATCCGCATTCCGGCCGCCTGGTGCGGCGTGGTCGGGCTCAAGCCAACCTTCGGCCGCGTCCCGCAATGGCCGCTCGGCGCCTTCGCCGCGGTCGCCGTGGCCGGCCCGATGACCCGCACGGTGCGCGACTGCGCGCTGATGCTGAACGTGCTGGCGCGGCACGATTTGCGCGACCCGTATTGCCTGCCGGACGATGCGCGCGACTGGCGCGACGGCATCGAGAACGGCATCGCCGGCATGAAAATCGCCGTCCTGCGCCGGCCGGGATTCGACGCCCCGGTGGACTGGGAGGGCATCGCCGCCGTCGAACAGGCGGCCCAGCTGATGACCGAACTCGGCGCCGAGGTCGAGGAAGCCGACCCCGAACTGCCCGACACCCGCGCCATCTTCAGCCGCGTCTGGGGCGTCGCACTCAACCGCCTGGTGCACAGCTTCCCCGAAACCCGCCGCCACATGCTGGACCCCGGCCTGCTGGAGGTCGCCGCCGCCAATACCGGCCTGTCCGCCGAGGCGTTCATGGATTTCGAGGCCGCCCGCATCCAGGCCGCCCACGCCATGGCCCGCTTCACCCGGCGCTACGACCTCGTACTGTCCCCGGTCGTCGCCAACCCGCCGCCGCTGGCCGATGCGCCGACGGTGAACCCGGTGGACGCCCTATGGACCAGCTGGGCGCCCTGGACCGCGGCCGCCAACCTGACCCGCCAGCCGGCGATCTCGGTGCCGATGGGTTTTTCCGCCAACGGCCTGCCGCGCTCGGTCCAGCTCGCCGCCGGGCTCTACCGCGATGACCTGGTGCTGCGGGCGGCGAGGGCGATCGAGCTGGCGCAGCCGTTCCCGATGCCGGATTTGGGGTAGGAGCGCCAGCAAGGCATTTTCACAAAGCGGCAGAGAGGCAGAGAGAACGAAACCCTCCCCGACTACTCCCCGTCTCCCCGCCTCCCTGTTCATCTTTCGTGCGGCGAGACCGCCGGCGCTGTGCTGCTGTATGTCCGCCTGCCGCGCACCCTGCGGCTGCGGCCGAGGATTTGGTGGATGACACCGCCTGAACCAAGATGGAACGCCGATAAGGGCAGCAAAGGAACGCCGCGATGCGACACCCGATCCTGACCGCCCTGGCCGCCCTGCTGCTGGCGCTCGGCCTGTCCGGGACCGCGAACGCCGGGCCGTTCGAGGACGCCGACGCCGCCCTCGCCGCCCACCGACGGGGCGATTACGCAACCGCACTCCGGCTCTGGCGACCGCTGGCCGATCAGGGCTACGCCAGCGCTCAGTCTATCCTTGGGCTAATGTACAGTGCCGGCCAAGGCGTGAAGCAGGATTATGGGCAGGCGGTGAAGTGGTCTCGTCTCGCCGCCGATCAGGGCGACGCCATCGCTCAACGCAATCTCGGGATCATGTACGGCGCAGGCCGAGGCGTGAAGCAGGACCATGTGCAGGCGGTGAAGTGGTATCGTCTTGCCGCCGATCAGGGCAACGCCGACGCTCAGGTCGACCTTGGGGCCATGTACGGCAACGGCCGGGGCGTGAAGCAGGATTATGGGCAGGCGGTGAAGTGGTTTCGTCTCGCCGCCGATCAGGGTGACGCCAACGCTCAACGCAACCTCGGGATCATGTACGCCAACGGCCAAGGCGTGAAGCAGGACCACGTGCTGGCGATGACGTGGTATCGTCTCGCCGCCGATCAGAAACTCGCGAGCGCTCAATTCAACCTCGCGGTCATGTACGACAACGGCCGAGGCGTGCCGCAGGACCACGTGCAGGCGGCGAAGTGGTTTCGTCTCGCCGCCGATCAGGGCAACGCCCGCGCTCAGTCCAACCTCGGGCTCATGTACCGCACCGGCCAAGGCGTGCCGCAGGACCATGTGCAGGCGGTGAAGTGGTATCGTCTCGCTGCCGATCAGGGGCTCACTAGTGCTCAGTTCTTCCTCGGTGCCATGTACCTCAACGGGCAAGGCGTGCCGCAGGATTCTGTACAGGCGGTGAAGTGGTTTCGTCTTGCCGCCGATCAGGGCGACACCGCCGCTCAGCTCGGCCTCGGGATCATGTACGACAATGGAGCAGGCGTGGCGCAGGACCATGTGCAGGCACACAAGTGGTTCAATCTGGCCGGTGCTGGCGGCTCCGAGAACGGTCGGAACAACCGCGACAGAGTGGCCAAGAGCATGACCCCGGCGCAGATCGCCGAAGCCCAGCGTTTGGTCCGCGAATGGCAGCCGAAGCTCGCGCAATAATCATCCCGCCAGGGGCGGGCGTGGCGCAACCGGATCGTCCACGCCAAACACCCGCCGCGCCAGCCAGCACCGGCGAAACACCAAGGCGGTCGCGCCGTCCGTGGCGTTCAGCACCAGCCAGTTGAGCCCGTTATCCCACCCGCCCGGCGCGCCGGCGGGCAGCATGCTGGACCCCCGGCCTGCTCGAAGTCGCACCCCGCCAATACCGGCCTGTCCGCCGAAGCCTTCATGGATTTCGAGGCCGCCCGCATCCAGGCCGCCCACGCCATGGCCCGCTTCACCCGGCGCTATGACCTCGTGCTGTCCCCGGTGGTCGCCAACCCGCCACCCCTGGCCGACGCGCCTACCGTCAACCCGGTCGAGGCCCTGTGGACCAGCTGGGCGCCCTGGACCGCCGCCGCCAACCTGACCCGCCAGCCGGCGATCTCGGTGCC
>JANXSA010000729.1 GCA_025352915.1 Rhodospirillales bacterium
CAAAAAGAAGCGCTTGCCTACCTGCCCTTGAAGTCTGGCTTGCGTTTTTCGATGAAGGCCGCCATCGCCTCCTTGGAATCCTCGGTCTTCCCCAGCTCGACCGTCAGGTTCTGTTCGAAGCGGTAGCCATCGCGCAGGGTCATGAACTCGATGGTGGCGGCGGAGTATTTGGCCATGCGGGTGGCGACCGGGCTTTTGCTGGCGATCAGGCGGGCCATGTCCATCGCAGCCGGCATCAAGCCCTCCGGCGGGGTGCAGGCTTCGACGATGCCGCGGCGGTAAAGTTCGGCGCCGGGGACGCGGTGTCCGGTCATCATCATGCGCCGGGTCAGCGAGTGGCCGAACAGGCGCATGGTGTGACGCCCGCCGCCCATCTGGCCGACATCGACCTCCGGCAGGCCGATGGTGGCGTTCTCCGAGCACAGCAGGATATCGCAGGAGGCGGCGAGGCCGAGGCCGGCGCCGAGGGCCGGGCCGTTGATGGCGGCGATCACCGGCTTTTTGCATTCGACGATCGACCAGCTCATCTCGCGGGCGCGGCGGCCATGGGCCCAGGCCTGGCCGGGCTCGGCGTGGCCGCGGGCGCGGCTTTTGATGTCGGCGCCGGCGGAGAAGCACTTGCCGGCGCCGGTCAGGACGGCGACGCGGACGTCGTCGAGGTCGTTGATGCGGTCGAAGGCGGCCATGATCTCCTCCATGAACTGGGTGGAGACGGCGTTCACCGGCGGCGCGTCCATGGTGACGACGGCGATGTGGCCGGCGATTTCGGTGCGGATCAGGTCCATGGGGGGCTCCTTGGGGGTGCGGAAGGCAAGGGGGAGGGAGAAGACTTCTTTTTTGAAAAAAAGAAGCAAAAAACTTTTATCCGTTAAGAGAAGAAGAAAACTTGGACCCTTTGCGGCGCTCAGGATGACGGGTGTGCGGGGGGAGGCAAATGGATGAAGTTTTTTTGCTTCTTTTTGTTCACAAAAAGAAGATTCCTCCTTCAAATCTTCTGCCCCGTAAGTGCCTGGATTTTCTTCGCGTAGGCGGCGATGTGCAATTTCATATCCAGGTGTTTTTCGGCATGGCGGCGGGCGCCGGCGCGGAGTTTGTCGGCGAGTTTCGTGTTGTCCAGCAGGGTCAGGATTTTTTCGGTAAGCAGTTCGGGGTCCAGGCATGGGGTGAGCAGGCCGTTGCGGTTATGGGTGATGAATTCGCGTACCGGGTCGACTTCGGAGCCGATCACCGCACAGCCGCAGGCCATGGCTTCGCGCAGCGACCAGGAGGCGACGAAGGGGTAGGTCAGGTAGACGTGGACGTCGGAGCGCTGGAGCATGTGCAGGTAGCGCTCGTAGGGGATCTGGCCGGGCATCAGGAGGCGGGCGGGGTCGTATTTTCCGGCGATTTCCTTCAGGAAGTGGTCGCGCCAGGTGCCGTTGGGGCAGCGCGCGCCGTAGCTGACGTCGTTGCCGCCGACCATCACCACCTTGAGGTCGCGGCGCTCGCGCAGCAGGGCGGGGAGGGCGCGGATCATGGTGTGGGCGCCGCGGTAGGGTTCGAGGTTGCGGGCGACGAAGGTGATCAGTTTTTCGCCCGGGGCGACGCGGAAATTTTCGATGGCGAAGGGGCGGCGGCGGGCGGCGGGGTCGGGCTTGCAGATGTCCAGGCGGGCGCCTTCGGTCAGGATGTCGATGTCGGGTTTCATCCAGTCGGGGTAGCGGTCCCATTGCCAGCTTGTTGGTGTTTGCCCGGCTTGGCCGAGGGCGTGGGCGAGGTGGTTGATGACGTTCATGGCGCGGATGCGCGGCAGGCCGGCGGGGTTGAAGGGGAATTCGGGGTCGAAATCGACGTCCTGGCCGTCGGAGCGGTAGTAGAATTCGTAGTAGCCGAGGATGGGCACGCCGGGAAAGACGTCGACCAGGTCAAGCATTTCGCCCCAGCCGTGGTGGCCGATGATGATGTCGGGCGTGTAGCCGAGACGCTTGAGGTTGCGCGCGGTGTTGGCGACCAGTTCGGCGCGGCGGACCCCGCGTTCGAGGTCGTGGGCGGCGGGGTGGAAGGCGTCGAGCTTGGCGGGCGCGTGCTGGTAAAGGACGCGGCGGACGCCGGGGATGTCGTTCTGGTTCGCTTCGGAGATGAAGACGATGTCGTGGCCGCCGCGTTCCAGCAGGTGCATGATGAGATGCTGATACTGGGCCGGGAAGTTCTGATGGACGAACAGGAACTTCACGGCGAATTCCCTGGCCGGCCGGGGGGATTCCCGGCGGGCGTCGTGACGCGGCGCATGCGTGAAGTCGCGGCCGGGGCTAGCGGCGGTGCGGTGCCGGCTTGGCAGGGGGGGGGGCTGGCTTGGGGGCGGCTGGCTTGGGGGCGGCGGGCTTGAGGGCGGCGGGCTTGGGCGCGGGTGCCTTGGCGGCGGGTTTTGGCTTGGCCGGGGCGGGCGGCGGTTCGGCAATTTCTGCCGCACGGATGGGGGCTGCCACGCGGGGTGCCGCGGGGGCGCGCGAGCGGATGTTGATCTGGAACGATTCCAGCGGCGCCAGGCTTTCGGATTCGCAGGCGGCACCGGCGGGGACCAGTGCGGTCTGGGTGCCATCGGTGAAGCTGGCGGTGTAGGTGCATTCGAAGTCGCGCGCCGCGTCGCCGCGCAGACGGACCTTGAGGCCCAGCACGGGGAGGGCCATGCCGCGGCTGCCACAGAACTCGCCGCCTTCGACCCAGGGCGAGAGCCAGCCGCGGCCGAGCACGGCCTGGTATTCGATGTCGGACGGCGCGATGTCGTGGGCGGGGGCGATGGCGAAGCCCTCGATCCAGCGCTTGCTGCCGACCTCGCCGAGGCGGTCGCCGATCAGTGCGCCGACGTCGCCCTGGC
>JANXSA010000735.1 GCA_025352915.1 Rhodospirillales bacterium
ACCAGCGCCAATGAACCGGCGACCATGACCGCGCCGACCACCAGCAAGGTGCGCGCCGGGATGCGCCCGGCCAACCGCCCCGCCAGCGGCGCCGAAACCGTCGTGCCGACCGCTGACCCGGCCAGCACCAGCCCGAGTGCCACCACCGACAACCCCTCGACCCGCACCAGGTAGAACGGTGCCAGCAGCATCACGGAAAACGCCGCGAGGTTGATCAGCGCATTGGCCAGGTTGATCACCGCAAAGCCGGCATCGCCGAACAGCCTGACATCAATGATCGGCCGCTCCACCCGCAATTCCTGGCGCACGAAACCCGCCCCCGCCGCGACGGCAATGCCGGCCAGGGCCAGCACCAGAAACGCCTGCCCCACCTCGCGCAACTGATTCAACCCCAGCAGCGCCGCGCTGATCGCGACGGTCAGCAACACCGCACCCAGCCCGTCAAACCCCTCCCGCTGTCCCGCCGCCCCAGCCGGCAGCCGCCATGCAAATACAAACGCCGCCACGCATAGCGGCACCCGCACCGCATAGACCGCCCGCCAGCCCCATTGCTCCACCAGCAATCCCGCCAGCGGTGGACCCAGCGCGCCGCCCAGCCCGAAGATCATCGTATAGAGCCCCAGCGCCCGCGCCCGCTCGCTCTCGGGAAACAAAAACGTCGCCAGCGCCGGGCCGCAACTCAACAGCAGCGCAGCGCCCATCCCCTGGGCCACCCGCGCCGCCAACAGCCAGCCAAAGGCCGGTGCCACGGTGCAGCCGACAAAGGCCAACGTGCTCAGTGCCGCCCCCGTCAGGAAGATCTGGCGATGCCCCAGCATGTCGCCCAGCCGGCCGAACACCAGCATCAGGCTGGCATGGGTCAGCACGTAGCTGATCACCACCCACTGGATCATCGGAATCTCAAGCCCAAAGGCCCGCACGATGTCGGGGAAGGCGACGTTGACCATCGAATCCAGCGGCACCACCAAGGTGCCGAGGCCGATCACCACCAAGCCGGCATACGCGCTACGGATGGCCGTCTCTCCCCCGAACCGGGCGACAGCCTATCGCCGCGCGTCCCCCTGGAACAGAGCGCGGATGCGGCCTAATCTGCAACTGGATCGACCAAGCGGAGCACCACGATGAACGCAGTAACGCCGGCTGAACCCGAGGACTATAACAGCCTCGACGATGACGGCTTCCGCATGCTGGTGCGCAATTGGATCGGCGCGAATTATCCGCCCGAATTGCGCAACCCAACCAAGCGGCTGCATTTTTCGGAAAACAAGCTTTGGTACTACAAGCTTTCCGAGAAGGGCTGGCTCGCGCCCGGCTGGCCGCGCCAGTACGGCGGCATGGGGCTGACCGCCGGCAAACAGTTGGTCATGCTGGAGGAGTTGCAGCGCCATGGCTGCACCCGGCTGAACGACATGGGCATGACGATGATCGGCCCGCTGCTGATCCGTCACGGCACCCCGGAGCAACGCGACTTCTACCTGCCGAAGATCATCGCCGGCGAGCATATCTGGTGCCAGGGCTATAGCGAGCCCAATGCCGGCTCCGACTTGGCCAGCCTGCGCACCGAGGCGGTGCTGGACGGCGAGGACTGGGTGGTCAACGGGCAGAAGATCTGGACCTCGCTGGCGATGGACGCCAACTGGATTTTCCTGCTCGTTCGCACCAACAAGATCGCCAAAAAGCAAGACGGCATCTCGTTCCTGCTGGTCCGCATGGACAGCCCGGGGATCACCGTGCGGCCCATCCGCAACATCGATATGGGCGACGAATTCTGCGAGGTGTTCTTCGACAATGTCCGGGTGCCGAAAGGCCAGATGGTCGGCGATGTCGACCGCGGCTGGACCATGGCCAAGAACCTCCTGAGCTTCGAACGCATCGGCATCGGCTCGCCCCGCCAGTCCGGCTACGCCCTGGCGCGGCTCAAGCTGCTCGCCGAGCACATGGGCCTGGACGACGACACGCAGTTCGTCGAGCGTTACACCCGCCTGCGGATGGACCTTGAAGACCACAAAGCACTCTACGAAACCTTCGCCGAAAAAGTCCGCCGTGGCGAGCAGCTTGGCCCCGACGTCTCGATGCTGAAAATCAACCAGACCGAGCTCGACCAGCGCATCACCGAAGCCATGCTGGACGTCGCCGGTGAAAACGCCGGCCTGCTGGAGCCAATCGGCGGCAACCGCGAACTGAACCCGCAAGGCCAGTTCATTCAGTCCCGCCCCTCAACCATCTACGGCGGCAGCAACGAAATCCAACGCAACGTGCTGGCCAAGAACGTGCTGGCATTGCCTGGGTAAGGAAACAAGGCCAGGGCTCTGCCCTGGACCCGCTGGG
>JANXSA010000578.1 GCA_025352915.1 Rhodospirillales bacterium
AACTGCGTGCGATGCAATCCCGGCTAGTCGCCGCATCGTCGGATGCCGCGATCCGAGCCGTTGTGGCAACCCTGCACGACCTGGGATATCGCATCACAAAGGTGGAGCCGGGCGCGGGTACCGTATCCGCCACGCGTCAGACCGCACTGCGGCTGGCGGTGGTGGTGCAGCCACGCGGCAATGAGCAATCCATCGTGCGCGCCAATGCCACAATCGTGACCGCCGCACTGGAATCGCAGGTCGACTCACCGGAGTTCTACCTGACAAACTTCTTCGTGCCCCTCGGGGCAACGCTGCATCGCGAACCGCTGGCGGTGCCGCAAGAAGTGAGTGCGCCCGAGCCGGTCCGGCCCACCCCGGAACTCACAGTTCAGCAACAGCGCGCGGCGGCCGCTCGGCAAGCAGCCCCCACCGCGCTCCCAACGGGAGTGCCAAGTCGATGACACGGTATCTTATTTCCGCAGCGGTCGGCCTGTTGCTCGCTAGTTGCTCCCCGGCGGCCGACCATGCCCGGGATGTCGCCGCCGGCCGGGACGCGCAAGAGCGCCTGACGCTGGGAACCGTACAGCGCGAGATCCGGGTTGGCATGAGCGGGACCGAGGTGGCGTCGGTGCTGGGGTCGCCCAATATCGTCACGTCCGACGAAAACCGGCGCGAGAGCTGGGTTTACGACCGGATGGCCACCGAACGAGTCTATTCGGCGTCGAGCGGCGGTGTGAACGCGCTGTTCCTCGCGGGTGCCTCCAGGCAAGCTGGCGCTGCGCAGACCACCCAGCGCACCCTGACGGTGATCATCCGGTTCGACAACGCCGGCCGTGTCCGCGACTTCTCCTACCGGTCCAGTTCATTCTGATGCCGCCCGCTCTGCCCCGGCGGGCGGCGGTCGTATGGTGGGTCGCGGCGCTGGCAGGATGCGCGCCGACGCCCGAACAACAGGCGATGGCTTTGCAGCCGAGCGTGCCGGCAACCGAACAGCGCGGCCGGGACACCCGCCGCTTCGACACCGCCGACCGGGTGCTGATACTGAATGCGGCGATTGGCGTGCTCCAGGACCTCGGCTTCGCCATCGAGGAGTCTCAGGCGGCATATGGAATTGTGGTCGGCTCGCGCATCGCTGCCGGACGGGTGCGCGCGCAAGTGGTCGTGGCTCCGTCCGGTAACGGCACTACAACCGCAGTGCGTGTCACCTTTCAACGCATGATGCCGCGCCCGGGCGCGATGCTGCCAATGGGCGAAACCATCCGCGAGCCGGAAGTATATGCCGCGTTCTTCGAGAAGTTGGCACAATCGGTGTTCCTGACCGCCCATGCGATATAACCGACGTTATTTCCTGACACTCCCCCCGTTGCTGCCGCTGGTTGCGGCGTGCCAGGCGGATAGCCGCCAGCAAGTGCTCGCAAGCGCCAACACCCAGGCCGCCCAACGTGCCATTTCCACCCGGCAATTTGATACCCGCGACCAAGTGCGGGTGTTCCAGGCCGTGATTGCCACGCTGCAGGATCTCGGATTCGTGGTCGACCGAGCGGACAGCACGCTGGGAACGGTGAGCGCCACACGGTTCGGCAGCGGGCTGATCCGCTTTACCGTGTCGGTCAGGCCACGCGGCAATGCCAACATGATGGTGCGGGCGTCCGGCCAGCTGAACCAGCATGAACTGTCCGACCCCGCCCCCTTCCAACGTTTTTTCGAGGCGCTATCCCAGGCTCTGTTCCTGCAAGCAAACAACATCGATTGATACGGTTAGAAGTAGTTGCTGCAAAAAGGAGCATGCTAGGCTGAAGCTTCATCCATCTCGGAGGCGCCAGTGATCTTCCGCCAGCTCTTCGACCAGGTCTCGGGCACCTACTCCTACGTCCTGGCCAGCCGCCACGGCGCCGAGGCGCTCATCATCGATCCCGTGCTGGAAAAGGTCGACCGCTACCTCCAGCTCATGCGCGAACTCGACCTCAAGCTGGTCAAGGCGGTCGACACCCACCTGCACGCCGACCACATCACCGGCCTCGGGGCGCTGCGCGACCGCACCCAGTGCATCACCGTGATGGGCGAACAGAGCCAGGTCGACGTCGTCTCGATGCGCCTGGCCGATGGCGACAAACTCACCATCGAAGGCATCAAGCTCGACGTCGTCTACACGCCGGGCCACACCGACGACTCCTATTCCTTCATCATGCCCGACCGCGTCTTCACCGGCGACACCCTGCTGATCCGCGGCACCGGGCGCACCGACTTCCAGAACGGCGACGCCCGCATGCAGTATGAGTCGATCTTCAATCGCCTGCTGAAACTGCCCGACGAAACCCTCGTCTACCCGGCCCATGACTACAAGGGCGACACCGTCAGCACGATTGCCGAGGAACGCGCCTACAACCCCCGCCTCCAGGTGAAGTCGCCCGAGGAGTACATCGCCGTGATGGCCAACCTGCACCTGTCCAACCCCAAGATGATGGACGTGGCAGTCCCGGCCAACATGCGCCAGGGCCTGGCCCAGGACACGGTCGCCGCCCGCGGCTGGGCGCTCTCCGCCGCCGAGGCAATCCGCCTGTCATCCGCCAAGGCCATCATCCTGGTCGACCTGCGCGAACGCACCGAGCGCGAACGCCACGGCATCATCCCGGGCTCGCTCCATGCCCCCTACCCCGACCTGCGCGAAAACCTCGCCCCGCACGGCCTGCTGCATGAACTCGCCGATAGCAGCGACAAGCCACTGGTGTTCTACTGCGCCTTCGGCGAACGCTCGGCGATGGCGGTCCAGGCGGCACAGGACTCCGGACTAGCCTCCGCACGCCATGTCCAGGGCGGCGTCGCTGCGTGGCGCGATGCCGGAGGAGCGGTGGCTAAGGGATAGAAAGAGTCTTCTTTTTCTGAAGAAAAAGAAGCAAAAAGACTTTATCCGTTTGCGTCGTGCCTCTGTAACGTCCACCCGATGCAATGGATAAAAGTTTTTTGGTTCTTTTTTTCAAAAAAGAACATCTTGCCCTTTTACCGCTGCTTTGCCTGCCAAGCCTTCATCTGCGCGATCTCCTTATCCTGAGCATCGACGATATCCTGCGCCAGCTTACGGATTTCCGGATCCTTGCCGTACAGCAGCACCGCCCGGGCCATGTCGATGGCGCCCTGGTGATGGGCGATCATGCCGGCGACGAAATCACGATCGGCGTTCCCGGTGTAGCGGATATCCATGTCGCGATGCATCTTGTCATTCGCCGCCTTCAGCGCCCTGGTCGCCGGCGTATCGGTGGCGGCCGCACCGTGGCCCTGATGGCCAACGGATTGCGCGATGACGAGGCACGGCAGGCTCAGCAAGACAGCACTGACGAAAAGTAGTCGAATCATGCGGATTTCCTTCAGTTATTCGCGCCAAGACGGATCGCGGCGGTCCAGCATGCGCAACAACCCGGGCCATTCCTTGCGCCCATAGGTCCGCGTCGCCCCCGGCGCATACATCGCCGCCGACTTGTCGACGATCGCCTGTGGCAGCGTATTCAGCGGCGTGTTGCACGCCATCGCCGCCACCTGGGCCTGGCAGGCGCGTTCCAGGCCGAACATGAAGTTGAACGCCTCGGGGATCGTCTGCCCCACCGTCAACAGCCCGTGGTTGCGCAAAATCATCAGGTTCTGACTGCCAAGATGCCCGGCGATGGCATCGCGCTCAGAGGGATCGCGCTCTGGCCCGTTAAAGTCGTGATACGCCACCCGCCCGGTGAAGCGGTGGGCGGTCTGGGTCAACGGCAACAACCCGCATTGCAGGGCGGAGACCGCCATGCCGGCCGTGGTGTGGGTGTGGATCGCCGCGTTGACATCGGGCCGGGCCCGGTAGATCGCGCTGTGGATCACAAACGCGGCGGGCTGCAGGTTGTAGTCCGGCATGCCCTCGCCGAACTCCGGCTGCAACGTCACGCGCCCGTCGAGATCGGCCTTCAGCAGCGACGAGGCGGTGACCTCGCCGAACAGCAGGCCGTGGGCGATCACCAGGAACTCGCCGGGGCTGTCCGGCACCCGCGCCGAAATATGGGTGGCGATCATGTCGGTCATGCCGAAATGGTCGCAAAGCCGGTAGCACGCGGCCAAATCCAGCCGGGCCTGCCACTCGGCCGCACTGACGCGGCTTTGCAGCGAGGGGATACGCAGTGGGTTGCCGAAGCCTTGGCCGTCGTCCATGGGTTCCTCCGTTGAGCCGTGCCGCCTATTGTAGCCTCAAACCCCGCAGGACCACAGCCATGCCCGATCCCGGATTCGTCGTCCCCGCGGGGGCCACCGATTGCCACATGCACATCTTCGGCGACCCCGCCACCTATCCGCCGGCCGCCTGGCGCGCCTATGACCCCACCCCGGCCACCCTGCCGGTCTATAATGCCGAGGCCGCCCGGATGGGCTTCTCCCGCGTCGTGTTCGTCCAGCCCAGCGCCTATGGCACCGACAACACCTGCATGAAAGACGCTTTGCGCGCCCGGCCAAAGGACAGCCGCGGCATCGCGGTGATCGATGCCGCCACCAAGGAGGCTGAGCTGAAAGAACTGAAGAAGCTCGGCGTCCGCGGGGTCCGGCTCAACCTGGTCAGCAACGGGATTCCCGACATCGCGGCCGCCACCGCCCAGTTGCAGGAGACGGCCGCCCGCGTGGCCAAGCTCGGCTGGCACATCCAGATCTTCGCCCTGCCCTCGCTGATCGCCGGCATCGCCCCGGTGATCGCCGATCTCGGGGTCGATGTGGTGATCGACCACATGGGCGCCGGCGACGGCCAGCTTACCGCCAGCCGGCCGGGGTTCGACGATGTTCTTGCCCTGCTCCGGGCCGGAAAGGCGTGGGTGAAAGTGTCCGGGGCGAACCGGGTGTCGCGGCAGAAAGGCGGGTTCGAGGATGCCGTGGCGGTGATCAAGGCACTGGTCGAGGCCAATCCTGAACGCGCCGTCTGGGGCACCGACTGGCCGCATATCGGGCCGCACAAGGCCGGCGCGCCCGAGCGGGTGATCTACATGCCGCACGACAACCGCGCCCTGCTGCGGCTGCTCGGGCTGGCAGTGACAGATGCGGCGGTAATCAAGAAGGTGCTGGTGGAC
>JANXSA010000604.1 GCA_025352915.1 Rhodospirillales bacterium
CGAGGAGGAGGCCGAGGACCTCGTCCGTTCCTACGAGACCGCGCTCAAACGCCGCCGCCGCGGGGTGGCGATCCATCTGTCGGTCAATTCCGCGATGCCGGCCGACCTGCGCGAGCTGGTGATCGACGAGCTCGACGCCAACGCCCAGGAAATCCATGTCCATGACGGCATCCTGGGTCTCGCCGATGTCAGCCAGCTGATCGTCGACGACCGCCCGGACCTGCTGTTCCCGCCCTACACCCCGCGTTTCCCCGAGCGCATCCGCGACTTCGCCGGCGACTGCTTCGCCGCCATCCGCGCCAAGGACATCATCGTCCACCACCCGTTCGAGAGCTTCGACGTCGTCGTCCAGTTCCTGCGCCAGGCCGCCGGCGACCCGAATGTGGTCGCCGTCAAGCAGACGCTGTATCGCACCAGCCGCGACAGCCCGATCGTGAAAGCGCTGATCGAGGCCGCCGAGGCCGGCAAATCAGTCACCGCCATGGTCGAGCTGCGCGCCCGCTTCGACGAGGAGGCGAATATCCGCCTCGCCCGCACCCTGGAAGCGGCCGGGGTCCAGGTGGTCTACGGTTTCACCGAGTTGAAAACCCACGCGAAACTCTCGCTCGTGGTGCGCCGCGAGGGCCACGCCATCCGCAGCTACGCGCATTTCGGCACCGGCAATTACCACCCGTTCACCGCGCGCATCTACACCGACCTGTCCTTCTTCACCTGCGACGCCGACCTGACCCGCGATGCCGCAAGGCTGTTCAACTACATGACCGGCTATGCCCGGCCGGAACGCATGGACGCGCTGGCGTTCAGCCCGCTGACCACCCGCAACGTCATCGGCGAGCTGATCGACCGCGAGATCATGTTCGCCCGCGAGGGCCGGCCGGCCACCATCTGGCTCAAGATGAACTCGCTGGTCGACGACCGGCTGATCGACAAGCTCTATGACGCCTCGCGCGCCGGGGTGAAGATCGCGGTCGTGGTGCGCGGCATCTGCTGCCTGCGCCCCGGCGTGCCCGGCCTGTCGGAGAATATCAAAGTCCGCTCCATCGTCGGCCGTTTCCTCGAACACAGCCGGATCAGCGCCTTCGGCAACGGCCATGCCCTGCCCAGCCGGCACGCGCGGGTGTATATCAGCTCGGCCGACTGGATGGCGCGCAACATGGACTGGCGGGTGGAGAGCTTTGTGCCGATCCTGAACCCCACCGTGCACGCCCAGGTGCTGGACCAGATCATGGCGATCAACCTGCGCGATACCATGCAGTCCTGGGAGCTGGACGCTCAGGGGGTGTGGCGCCGCGTGGCGCCGGGTACCGGAAAGAAACGAATTTCGGCGCATGACTACTTCATGACCAACCCCTCGCTCTCCGGCCGTGGCTCCGCCCTGCATGGCCCCGCCGTCGCCTCGCCGGTTGCCGCGTCGCGCCGCGCCGACCGGCTGTTGCAGGATTGACCGTGGATATGTGGCCGCTCCCCGACGCGGTATTCCGCGCGCCCGACCAGCGCCGGCGCGCCGTGGTCGATCTCGGCTCCAACTCGGTCCGCCTGGTGGTGTTCGAGGGCGACAGCCGCAACCCCGTGCCGATCTTCAACGAAAAAGCGGTGCTGCGCCTCGGCCGCGGGATGCAATCCTCCGGCCGGCTGAATGACGAAGGCACCGCGCAGGCGCTCACCGTGATGAACCGCTACACTGCCATCGCGCGCGCCATGCAGGCCGAGGCGTTCGAGGTGCTGGCCACCGCGGCGGTGCGCGACGCGGTCAATGGCCGGGACTTCATCGACCTGCTGCACCGCCGCCTGCCTGGGGTGAAAATCACCGTGCTGTCCGGCGAGGCGGAGGCCGAACTCTCCGCCGCCGGCCTGCTCTGCGGCATTCCCGACGCGCACGGCCTGCTGGCCGATATCGGCGGCGGTTCGCTGGAGCTGGTGCGGCTGGACCGTGGTCAGCGCGGCATCGCCCGGACCCTGCGCCTCGGCGTGATCCGGCTGTCCGAACGTGCCGACGGCGATGCCGTGCGCGCCCGCGCCATCGCCGAGGCCGACCTGAGCGCCGAGACCTGGCTGCCGGAGATGGCCGGGCGCGACCTCTATGCCGTCGGCGGTGCCTGGCGTGCCCTGGCCCGCATCCACATCACCCAGACCAACTACCCGCTGACCCTGCTGCACCACTACACCATCAGCCGCGAGGAGGCGCACGACCTCGCCGGCCTGGTCGCCAGCGCCAGCCGCCGGCAACTGGAAAAACTCCCCGGCATCCCGCGCCGCCGGGTCGACGACCTGCCCTTCGCCGCCGTGGTGCTGCGCCGCCTGCTGCGCGCGACCGGGGCGCGGCGGGTGATCTTCAGCGCCAATGGGTTGCGCGAGGGCTGGTATATGCACCACCTGCCGCCGGCGCAGCGCGATCTCGATCCGCTGCTCGCCGCCGGCCACGACTATGCCCGCCGCTTCGCCCGCGACATCGCCCTGCCGCCGGCGCTGCTGGCCTGGACCGGCCCGCTGTTTCCCAATGAAGCCGGCGAGCTCCGCCGCCTGCGCGAAACCGCCTGCTGGATGAGCGATATCGGCAGCCGCGACCACCCGGAATACCGCGCCGAACAAGCCTTCCTGCGCATCCTGCGCCAGCCCGGCATCGGCCTCGACCACCCGGCGCGCGCCTTCCTCGCCCTCACCCTGGCGCTGCGCTACGAAGCCGAATCCGATGCCCCCTTCCTCCGCCCCGCCCTCGCTTTGCTGGCACCCGACGCCATCCGCCGCGCCACCATCCTCGGCGTCGCCCTGCGCCTGGCTTACACGCTCTCGGCCGGAACCGCCGGCCTCCTGGCCGGCACGCGGCTGCTGCCGGGGGCGCACCTGACGTTGCAACTGGCCGAGGGCAGTGGGGTGTTTGCCGGGGAAAGCGTCACAAGGCGGCTGGACCGGCTGGCCGAAGTCATGGGGCTGGCGGCGACGACGACGTTGGCGGCGTAGGAAGGGAAGCCTTCTTTTTGTGAACAAAAAGAAGCAAAAAAACTTCATCCATAAGAAAAGCCACTCCCTCTCCCCTTGGGGGAGAGGGTCGGGGTGAAGGGTCGCCACACCAACCCAAGCCAAACAACGACCCACAAAGCAAACGGATAAAGTTTTTTTGCTTCTTTTTGTTCACAAAAAGAAGACTTCCTACGCTTTCTTCTCCCACCCCTTCGCCGTCTGCTGCCAATAGCTCAACCCATGCCCCACCGCCTTGGCGGCCTTCCAGCGCTCCCGCGCCTGTGCCACCTGCGCCTCATCATTGCCATCAAAAATATCAAACACCCGCGCGAACGCATCGAGCCGCGCGCTCCCCGCCCCATCCACCAGGAACAGGAACCGCCCGCCATTCGGCGCGTCATCCGTGGTGGTAAGCCAGATCGGTTGCAGGTCGGCATCGGCGGTGCCATGCGGCAGCCAGTCCGGCTCCGCGCACGACCAGAGTGCTGCATCCAGCGCCGCCAGCCGCTCCGCACTGCCGCAGCGCACCACCGCGCGCTCCCCGGCCTCCAGCGTCCGCCCAAGCAGGCGCGGCAGCGCATCTTCCAGCCCGGTCCGCGTCAGGTGGTAGAACGCCATTTCGGACATCTCAGCCGCTCTCGAAGCTGGCCGCCACCAGCCGGTCGAGCAGCCGCACCCCGAAGCCGGTCGGCCCCACTGCCTGCATCGCGTCGGCCTCGGCCCGGTTCGCCACCCCGGCAATATCGAGGTGGACCCACGGCACCTCGCCCACGAACTCGCGCAGGAACGCAGCACCATGGCAGGCATCCGGCTGCATCCGCTCGGACAGGCAATGGCGGATATCCGCGATCGCCGAGTCGAGGTCGCGCCGGTGCCCCTCGCCGATCGGCATGCGCCAGACCGCCTCGCCGACATGCCCCCCGGCCGCCGCCACCTTGCCCGCCAAGGCCTCGTCATTGTCGAACAACCCAGCCATGTGGTGCCCCAGCGCGGTGACGATACTGCCGGTCAACGTCGCCAGGTCGATCATCGCCCGAGGCTTGTGCTGCCGCGCCGTCCAGGCCAGGGCATCGGCCAGCACCAGCCGCCCCTCGGCATCGGTATCCACCACCTCGATCGTCTTGCCCGAAAAGCTGCGCAGCACATCCCCCGGCCGATAGCTCGCCGCCCCGGTCGCGTTCTCGGCAATCGGCAGCACCGCGATGGCGGGGCAGGGCGAGTTGCGCAACGCCAGCGCCAGCATCGCCCCCGCCGCCGCTGCCGCCCCGGCCATATCGCCGCGCATCAATTCCATCCCCTCGGCCGGCTTGATGCAGATGCCACCGGTGTCGAAGGTGATGCCCTTGCCGACAAACGCCACCGGCGCCGCGCGGAGCCGCCCCTTCCAGCGCAGCACCGCCATTAACGGCGGATGCACCGAGCCCTGGCCCACCGCCAGCAGCGCCCCCAACCCCTGCCGCTCCAACTCCGCCCGCCCCAATATCCCAACGGCAATCCCATGCCGCGCCAGCCCCTGCAACCGCACCGCAAACTCCTGCGGCGTCAGCACATTGCCCGGCTCAGCCACCAGGTCGCGGGCAAACAACGCCCCGCGCACCCCGGCCGATACCCCCCGCCAAGCCGCCTCCACCGAATCCGGCGTGTCGGTCAAAAGATCGATCGACGCCAGCTTCGCCGCCCCCTCCTCGGCCCGCGAGCGCCACCGATCGAACCGCCAGGCCCGCAAACACGCCCCCGCGGCAAACTCGGCCGCCGCCAACGGCTGCAACCCATGCGCATCCAGCGCCACATGCGCCACCCCCATCAGCGCCGCCGCCGCCCGCGCCCCGGCCTGGCGCAGCACCGCCCCATCCAGCACCGCCGGCGACCCAAGCCCCACCAGCAAAACCCGGCCCCGCCCGGTCAGCACCTCGCACAGCGTCTCCGCCGCGCCAACAAACCCATCGGCCGCCGCCGCCGCCCGCAAGGCCTCGGGCAGCACAGCCCCCGCCACCACCGGCACCGCCGTCGCCGTGGCACTCGGCGCCGTGCGCCCGACGCGAACGTCCAGCATAACCGGGATCAGCTCTCGTAGTGCTCCGCCACCATCCGGTCCAACAGCCGCACCCCGAACGCCGTCGCCCCCTTCGGAATCGTCGGCGCGTCCTTGGTGCTCCACACTGTCCCGGCCACATCCAGATGCGCCCACGGCTTGCCGTTCACAAAGCGCTGGATGAACGCCGCCGCGGTGATCGCGCCGCCCGGCCGCCCGCCGATATTCTTCATGTCCGCGATATCGCTGCGGATCTGCTTGTCATAGGCCTCACCCAACGGCATCCGCCACAGATTCTCCCCGCTCGCCGCCCCTGCCGCATGCAACTGCGCCGACAGCCCGTCATCATTCGAGAAGAACCCGGCATACTCATGCCCCAGCGCCACGATGATCGCCCCGGTCAACGTCGCCAGGTCCACCATGAAGCGCGGATCATACTTCTGCTGGCAGTACCAAAGCACATCCGCCAGCACCAACCGCCCCTCGGCATCGGTATTGATCACCTCCACCGTCTGCCCGGAATAGGTCTTCACCACATCCCCCGGCCGCTGCGCCGTCCCGCTCGGCATGTTCTCCACCAGCCCCACCAGCCCGATCACATCAACCTTCGCCTTGCGCCCCGCCAACGCCGCCATCAGCCCAATAACAGTGCCGGCCCCGCCCATATCCCACTTCATGTCCTCCATCCCGCCCGCCGGCTTGATCGAGATGCCGCCGGTATCAAACGTCACCCCCTTGCCAACAAACGCCAGTGGCTTGGCCGCCTTGCCCTTGCCCTTCGGCGGCCCCGCCCCATTCCACGTCATCACCACCATGCGCGGCTCATTGGCGCTGCCCATCGCCACCCCCATCAGCGCGCCAAACCCCAGCTTGGTCATCTCCTTCGGCCCGAACACCTCGACCTTCAGCCCCAGCGCCGACAACTTCCGGCACCTTTCCGCCATCTCCGCCGGATTGAGCACATTCGCCGGCTCACTGACCAAATCACGGCTCAGAAACACCCCCTCCGCCACCGCCTTCAGCCCCACCCAGGCATCGCGCGCCTTCGCCATCTCCCCGGTCATCACCGAAACCTTCGCCAGCTTCGGCTTGTCCTCGGCCTTCTCCGTCGTCCGATACCGGTCAAACCGATACCCCCGCAGCGCCATCCCCATCGCCACACTCGCCGCCTGCGCGCCCGTCAACCCCACCGCCGAAACCCCAGCCCCAGCCTCGCGCGCCAAAGCCGCCGTCGCATGCCCCCCGGCATCCTCCAGATACCGCCCCTCAATCCCCGCCAGCTTGCCCAACCCCACCGCCACAACCCGCGACAGCCCAGCCCCCGGCGCCAGAACGGTCACAACCTGCCCCCGCTTCCCCTTGAACTCCGCCGCCGCCAAGGCCCGCGAAACCGCCCCCCCGGTCGCCGCATCGGCCGCGTCCAACAGCCCAGAAGTGGGCGATCCAGCCGCCGCCCCCTCCTCCAGCAACAGGACAAGTGCCCCCGACTTGGGCAAACCCGGCTTGGCAAACGCGATATCGAGCATGGCAAACGCTCCGGTGCGAAAAACTGTGTGCGCCGGACTGTAGCAGCAGCCCAGCAATTGGCCAGCCACGCCGCACCCTGTATGCAAGACGCCATGAACGACCGCGCCCTCCTCGAACTCGCCTTCACCCTGGCCCACCAGGCCGGCGAGCTAATCATGCAAATCCGCGCCCGCGGCTTCGAAACCCTGTCCAAATCCGACGACAGCCCGGTCACCGAAGCCGACCACGCCGCCGAGGCGCTCATCCTCAAGGGCCTGCGCGCCGCCTGCCCGGACATCCCCGTCCTCGCCGAGGAAGAAATCGCCGCCGGCCTCGTCACCGCCAACGCCGACACACTCTGGGTCGTCGACCCGCTCGACGGCACCCGCGAATTCGCCAAGCGCCGCGACGATTTCGCCGTCTGCATCGGCCTGGTCCGAAACGGCACCCCAGCCCTCGGCGTCGTCGGCCAGCCCGCCACCGGCGCCCTCTACGGCGGCATCGTGGGAACCAATGGCTCCAAGGGGGGTGCCTGGAAACGCGAAAACGCCATCGAACGCCAGATCAGCGCCCGCCACCCCCCCGAAGCCGGCCTCTCGGTGGTCGCCTCGCGCCATTACGCCGACGACCCCCGCCTCACCCCCTTCCTCGCAGGCCGCAAGGTGGCCAACGTCCGCCACATGGGCTCCGCCCTCAAATTCTGCCTCGTCGCCGAAGGCGTCGCCGACCTTTACCCGCGCTTCGGCCCCACCATGGAATGGGACACCGCCGCCGCCCACGCCGTGGTCGAAGCCGCCGGCGGCTCGATCCGCCTGCTCGATGACGGCAGTCCGCTGCGCTACGGCAAGCCCGACTGGCGCAACCCGCCCTTCGTCTGCGCCGGGTTGCCATGAGCGTCGGTCGGGAAAGACCAGCAAGAAAAATCTTCTTTTTGTGAACAAAAAGAAGCAAAAAAACCTTGTCCTGAGCGAAGCGAGGGATCCACGTTTTTTTCTTCTTCATCCATTAGAAAAAACTCGTCATCCTGAGCGGAGCGAAGGACCCACGCTGTCCACCCAGCGCCCATCATTTCGCCCAGCCCAAACGGATAAAGTTTTTTTGCTTCTTTTTGTTCACAAAAAGAAGACTTCCCTGGCTGCCCAGGCCATTCACTCTGAGGGTTGTCATGCGTCCGCCTCGTGAAACCGCAACCCGCCTCCTTCCGGCCACCCAGGCCAACATCGCGCAAGCCGCCCGCCTCCTGCGCGAAGGCGCCCTCGTCGCCTTCGGCACCGAAACCGTCTACGGCCTGGGCGCCGACGCCACCAACGACCACGCCGTCGCCGCTATCTTCGCCGCCACGGGCCGCCCGCACTTCAACCCGCTGATCTGCCATTACCCCGAGCCCGACGCCGTCTTCGCCCATGTCGAGCCGAACCCGCGCGCCCGCGCCCTCGCCGCCGCCTTCTGGCCCGGCCCGCTCACCCTGGTCCTGCCGCGCCGCCCAAATTGCCCGGTCGCCCTGCTCGCCGGCGCCGGGCTCGACACCCTGGCCGTCCGCGTCCCCGCCCACCCCGATGCCCTCGAATTGCTGCGCCAAACCGCCCGCCCGGTCGCCGCCCCCTCCGCCAACCGCTCCGGCCAGGTCAGCCCAACCACCGCCGCCCACGTGCTGGACAGCCTGGCCGGCCGCATCGCCGCCATCCTCGACAGCGGCCCCTGCATCGTCGGCGTCGAATCCACCGTGCTCGACCTCTCCGACAGCACCCCGGTCCTGCTCCGCCCCGGCGGCCTGCCCCGCGAAGCCATCGAAGCCATCATCGGCCCCGTCGGCATCGGCATCACCCCCGCTGAATCCA
>JANXSA010000651.1 GCA_025352915.1 Rhodospirillales bacterium
GCGACATCCTGGCCGAAATCGGCCGCGGCACCGGCGAGCTGAAAGACCTCGCCGAGCGCATCGTCACCACCTCGCCGGACGTCACCGTCTCGACCAACCTAGGCCCCTGGGTCAACCGCCGCGGCATCTTCGACCGCCACACCCGCAACGACGTCTTCCGCGATGCCAAGGTCGCCTCCGCCCAGCGCTGGGGCATGACCCCCTCCGGCCAGCACATCGAACTCGGCATCGCCGAACACAACCTGTTCCTGCTGCTCGCCGCCGCCGGCCTGTCCACCCAGCTCCACGGCGCCCGCCTGCTGCCGATCGGCACCGTCTACGACCCCTTCGTCAACCGCGGCCTCGATGCCCTGATCTACGCCTGCTACCAGGATGCCCGCTTCCTGCTGGTCTCCACCCCGTCCGGCCTCTCGCTGGCCCCCGAAGGCGGCCAGCACCAATCGATCAACACCCCGCTGATCGGCATGGCCCAGGATCGCCTGGCCAGCTTCGAACCCACCTATGTCGACGAACTCGCCATCCTGCTGCGCCACGCCTTCGTCCACATGCAAAAACCCGACGGCTCAGCCGTCTGGCTCCGCCTCTCAACCCGCGCCCTCCAACAGAAATCCCGCACCCTCGATCCCGCCCACGTCATCGCCGGCGCCCACTGGGTCACCCCCCCCGCCCCAGGTGCGCGCATCGCCATGGCCTACCAAGGCCCCGTCGCGCCCGAAGCCGAAGCCGCCTTCGCCGAACTCCTCGCCGAAACCCCCGGCGCCGGCCTGCTTGCCATCACCAGCCCTGACCGCCTCCACGCCGGCTGGACCGCCGCCAGCCGCGCCCGCCGCGAAGGCGACCGCACCGCCCGCTCCCACATCGAAACCATCCTCGCCCCCCTGGCCCGCGACGCCGCCCTGGTCACCATCCTCGACGGCCACCCCGCCGCCCATTCCTGGCTCGGCGCCGTCCGCGGCCAGCGCGTCGTCGCCCTCGGCCCCGAACACTTCGGCGAAAGTGCGGATATCCCCGACCTCTACCGCAAACACCGCATGGACACCGACGCCATCCTCGACGCCTGCGCTCAGGCACTGCTGGACGGGTAGGAAGAAAGGCCAGGGCTCTGCCCTGGACCCGCTGGGGCCTGAGGCCCCAGACCCCCTTGCCAACGGCCCTTAAAAGTTGAGGTCCAGGGTCTCGGACCGTCGCGCGAAGGCGCGCTCGGGGGCTGGTGGGGTCTGGGGCAAGCCCCAGCCTTTCTTCCTTTGCTTCGGCCCCTACTGCCGGCTCGGACCAGCGTCGAGCAGGGCCAGGTTTTGGCGGGCGAGGTCGGCGGTGGGGGAGTCGGGGGCGAGGGTGATGGCGCGTTCCCAGTCGGTTCGGGCGCCGGCGGGGTCGTTTCGGCGTTGGCGCAGGATGCCGCGTTCGAGCAGGGCTTCGACGTTTTCGGGGTCCAGAGTGAGGGCGGCGGCGATGTCGGTGAGGGCGTCGGGGATGCGGTCGAGTTGGCGCAGGGCGGCGGCGCGCAGGACCAGGGCGTCGGCGCGGCTTGCGTCCAGGCGCAGGGCTTGGGCGAGGTCATTGGCGGCGTCGGCGAAGTTGTCGAGCTGCAGGGCGGCGGTGGCGCGTTCGATCAGCAGCGAGGGGTCGTCGGGGGTGAGGGCGAGGGCACTGGTGGCGGTGGCGCGGGCGCGGGTGGCGCGGCCGGCCATCAGCCAGGCCTGGGTTGCCTGTTCGTAGAGGGCGGCGCGGGTGGCGGGCGGGGAGGTGCTGGTGGAGGCCAGGCGTTCGAGGTCTTCGGCGGCGGGGGCGGGCTCGCCGAGGGCCAGGCGGGACAAAGCGAGGCAGTGGATGGCGGGTTCGCCGCCGCCGCGGGCGACCCAGGTTTGGGCGAGGGTGGCGGCGGATTCGGGCTCGGTGGTCAGGAGGCCGAGGCAGCGGTCGTATTCCTGGCCGCTGGCGATGCGCGGCGGGATGGGCGGCAGGGGGAGCGGGGTGCTGGATTCGGCGGTTTCGACCGGGGCGTCGGCGAGGAGGAACCACGCGCCGAGGCCGGCTGCCAGGAGCAGGGCGGTGGCGGACAGGGCGTGACGAGGGTGCATGATGGGGGCAGTGTAGTCGGCCGGTCGAGGTTGCCGCAAACGGGGCGTGGCGGGGAGGATTAGGGTGCATCTGCTGGTTTTTGGGCTGGGGTACGCGGGGTCGGCGGTGGCGCGGGAGGCGCTGGGGCGCGGGGTTCGGGTGTCGGCGACCAGCCGGGAGCCGGGGCAGCGGGCGGTGCCGGCGGGGGTGGAGGTGGTGCGGTTTGGCGCGGCATTGCCGGAGGGGGTGACGCATGTTTTGGCGACGGTTGCGCCCGATGGGGCTGCTCCTGAGGGGGGGGGCGATCCGGTGTTGGCGGTGTATGGGGGGGCGTTGGCGGGGAGTGCCGCGCTGCGGTGGGCGGGGTATCTGTCGACGACGGGGGTTTATGGCGACCGGGGCGGCGGGTGGGTGGACGAGGCGACGGCGGTGGCGCCGGGGAGTGCGCGGGCGGAGCGGCGGGTGGCGGCGGAGCGGGAGTGGGCGGGGTTGGCCGGGCGGGTTGGGGTGGATCTGTTTCGGGTGGCGGGGATTTATGGGCCGGGGCGGTCGGCGTTTGATGAGTTGCGGGCGGGGCGGGCGCGGT
>JANXSA010000661.1 GCA_025352915.1 Rhodospirillales bacterium
GTCACCAGCATTGTGACCTCTATGATGAGGCATCGTGGCGCCAACCGGAAGATCAGGATGCGGCCTCAAGCGAACGGATAAAGTTTTTTTGCTTCTTTTTGTTCACAAAAAGAAGGCCTTTCCTTCCGCTTCTACCGGCACTTGGAAAAATCCTCGAACGCCCCCGGCAGCACACGCCCGGTCCGTTCCACCCCGCACAGGTCGGGCCGCAATTCGCCAGTGATGATCGCCTCGGGCTGCTCGCGCCAGCGCAGGTCGAAGCGGGCGGCATCGCCGAACATGTCTCGCACCGGGTGCCATCCGACGAACAACCCCAGCAGCGCGGCCGCCGCGTTGTCGCGCCCCCGCACCACCGCCCCCTCGCGCGCCTGCACCACGCCGTCGATCAGGTTGCCGACCACCTCGGCGCTGGACTCGGCAAAGCGGATGCCGATGCCCGCGGTATCCAGCACCGTGTTGTGCGCGACCACGCTGCGCAGGCCCTTGTTCACATAGATGCCGACATCGTTGCAGAAGGCAATCAGGTTGTCGCGGATGATGCCGCCGGTCTGTTCCAGTCCCGACTTGCCCTGGTCGCGCTTGATCGCATCCGGAAAGGTGCCGCCGCCGCCGACCGACAGGCCGATATTCGGCGAGTAGCTGCGCCGCAGCTTCCATTCGCACAGCACCACGTTGCGTTCCATCACCGTGCCTTCGCCCGCCCCCTTCATGAATGCGCCGTAGGTCGCCGCACCCAGCCCGATGCGCTGGAAATCGGCGATGAAGTTGCCGGTGATGCGCCAGTTGCTGGCCGATACCAGGTCGATCGGGGTGATCGGGTTGCGGGTCGAGCGCGGCTCGCTATTGGTCAGCGTATTGCCCTCGATGCGGCCATTATCGGGAAAGGCGCCGTCCTCGCCGTTGATCTTGATCTGCGCGTTGAAGTCCTCGAAGCGGTTGTTGCGGATCACCGTGCCGGTCGCGGCGCCGACCACATGCACCGCGTGCTCGCAACTGCTGTGCCCGCCGCAAACGCCGCGCACGATCAGGTTCTCGATGGTCCAATACGGCGCGCTGACCTTGAGCGCCTCCTCCACGTCCGACAGGATGGTGACATCGCCGAGGCGCTCGGCGCGCAGCACCACCGGCGCGTTCACCGCCCCCGCGCGCTCCAGCCGCAGGCCGCGCCCGTCGATGCGATACGTGCCGGGGACCAGCGTGATCACCTGGCCCGGCACCGCCTGGGCGATCGCGGCGGCGAGCTGGGCGGTGTTGAGCACCAGCCTGGCATTGGCCGATGACGGCGCCCCCGAGCGCGCTGGCGAGGCGCCGATGGCTGACGGGATCGCCACATCCTCGCCGCGCCGCAGCACATCCATCCGCCGGAGATAGCGCGCCATCAGCGAGGCCGCCTCGACGAAGACGGGATGGTTGCCGCTGGCGCGCCGCTCGATATACGGCGCCCATTCGCGCGGCGAGCGCCCCTGATCGTCGATGAACCACGCCACCCCGCCCAGTGCCGCGCCGCCGAGGACAATGCCGAGCACCAGCAGCCGCACGGCCCAGCGCCACAGCCGCGATGGCGGGCGCCGCCGTCGCCGTTCGCCGGAGGCACGGTGCGGCCGCCCCGCCGGCGCGACCTCGGCCAGGTCGGCGAGCGATCGAGACGGGCCGGGTTGCAGCGGCTCGCGGGCCATGGCGCTACAGACTGCGCGGCTGGTTCAGGCCAGCCAGCGCCGCCAGCATCGCCGCCGTCACCTCCTTTGTCGTCGCCTTGCCGCCGAGATCGGGGGTCAGCACCCCGGCTGCACAGACCTGTTCGATCGCCGTCATCAAAACCGCCGCCGCCGCCCGCTCGCCCAAATGCTCCAGCATCATGCTGGCGGTCCAGAAGCTGGCGACGGGGTTTGCAATGCCCTTGCCGGTGATGTCGAAGGCGCTGCCGTGGATCGGCTCGAACATCGAGGGGTAGCGGCGCTGCGGATCAACATTGCCGGTCGGCGCGATGCCCAGCGAGCCGGCCAGTGCGGCGGCGAGATCGGACAGGATGTCGGCATGCAGGTTGGTTGCCACCACGGTGTCGATGCTCTGCGGGCGGCGGACCATGCGCATGGTCATGGCGTCGACCAGCTCCTTGTCCCAGGTGACATCGGGAAAGTCGGCGGCGACCTCCAGCGCGATCTCGTCCCACATCACCATGCCGAAGCGCTGGGCATTGGATTTCGTCACGATGGTGATGTGCCGGCGCGGCCGGGCGCGGGCGCAGTCAAAGGCGAAGCGCATGATCCGCTC
>JANXSA010000708.1 GCA_025352915.1 Rhodospirillales bacterium
CCGCGATAGTCTGTAGTCAACAGATTTTACATCATATTTTGACGGAAGGCTCTCCACAAGCGATGCAATATTTAATTCATATGTGCGGTGTGCTATAAGGGTGACCCCAGAGCTTCCGCTGTATTTTGTTCGCGGATTGTCTGTGCTACTTGTAGGTATGGACTCCGGCATAACATATTTGCTCGGGTAGCCAACGGCGGCGCCAGTTTTGGGGTCGATCCAAACTTTCCACCCCACATCATCCTTTGCCTTCCAGGCAAGGCCCATAAGGGCTGCAATCTCGCGCGGCGTTAAACCCCCGGTCCGCTCAGACTTAAGGCGCTTGCGCCAAGCGTCAACGGCGGTTTGGGTCATCGGACCCCATCCGCCATCCTTTAGACCGACATAGACTTCATTCCAGACCAAGGCATCTTGGATATATCGAATATCGCCACTTGTTAAATTCGATTGGGGGACGGCGGTATCGCCCCATGGGGTGTTTGCCTGAGCCCAGCACGGAAGCGCGAAGGCACTGCTTATAACCACGAGTGCTACGGCAAAACTCGGACCCACGATCATATCCAGCATACAGTGTTCCGCGCACTGTGCGCATAAACCTACCAGTTTGCGAGTCTAGACCGCATACACCATCGCCGCGCGACATCGTCTGGTGCCATGCGTGTCTTCAGGCGTGTCGATAGGTGACTGAAGCCCCATGGAAGCCCGGCTACGAGCCGCCGTCCCGACAGAACCACAAATCTTCCCGTAATTCATTGAAAACATTGGTGGGCGCACCAGGGCTCGAACCTGGGACCCGCTGATTAAGAGTCAGCTGCTCTACCAACTGAGCTATGCGCCCGCTCACCGCGATGACCAGAAGGCTCTCACCGGGAGCGGGCATATAACAAGGCTAGGGAGGCTTGTGAAGGGGCACCGGCCGGGCATCGTGCCTAAAGTGTACGGTTGGCGCGGGCGAGGACGGCTTCGAACAGGACCTGGGCGCCGGCCTCAGCCTCCCCGGGCTCGATGCTTTCGGCCTCGTTGTGGCTGAGGCCGTCCTTGCAGGGGGTGAAGATCATCGCCGTCGGCACGTGGCGCGCGACATAGACCGCGTCGTGGCCGGCGCCGCTGACGATCTCGCGGGCAGAGAGGCCGAGCTTGGCGGTGGCCTGGCGCACCAAATCGACACAGGACGCGTCGAAGGGCTGCGGCGGGATGCGGAACAGCTCGGTCAACTCCCATTTGATGCCGCAGGCGGCGGCGATGGCGGCGGCGGCGGGAGCGAACTCCTCGGCGATCCGCGCCACTTCGGCGCCGTCGGGGTGGCGGAATTCAACGCTGAAGCGGACCTCGCCGGGCACCACGTTGCGGCTGTTGGGCAGCACCTGGAGCTGACCGACGGTGCCGCGGCCGTCTTCGCCGCGGGCGCGCATGAGGCGGTCGACCAGGTCGATGATGCGGGCGGCACAGACCAGGGCGTCGCGGCGCGTCGACGGCGGCGTGGTGCCGGCGTGTGAATCCTGGCCGGTGGCGACTGCGTCATACCAGACCTGCGCCTGGGCGCCGGTGACGATGCCGATCTGCTTTGCCTCGCGCTCCAGAATCGGACCCTGTTCGATGTGCAGCTCGAAATAGGCGTCCGCCGGGAAGGGTTTTGCCGGTTCCGGGCCGGCATAGCCGATGCCATCCAGCGCCTGTTTCACCGTGACACCCTCGGTGTCGGCCAGCGCAAACGCCTTGTCGCGCGTATAGATGCCGGCCCAGACGCCGGAGCCCATCAGCGAATGCCCGAAGCGGCTGCCTTCCTCGTCGGTCCAGTTCACCAGCTCGATCGGCGCCTCGGTGGTGATGCCAAGGTCGTTCAGGCTGCGCATCACCTCCAGCCCGGCGATCACCCCCAGCGCCCCGTCGAACTTGCCCCCGCTCGGCTGGCTGTCCAGATGGCTGCCCATCAGCACCGGCAGGCGGCGGGGATCGCGGCCCGGCCGGCGGGCGAACATGTTGCCGATTTCGTCAACGCGCACCGTCAACCCGGCGGCCTCGCAATTCGCGCGGAAATGATCGCGGCCCTGGCGGTCGATATCGGTCAGGGTCAGGCGCCGCACACCGCCCTTCGGCGTGGCGCCGAAACGCGCCATATCCATCAGGCTGTCCCACAGCCGCTTGCCGTCGATACGCTGGTTTGTCTGGCCGCTCATGCCGTGCCCTCCGGGTTTGCACCCATCTTGCCCAGCAGCGGGCTTCCTGCAAGCTTCGCCGCACCCTGGAGGTTACCCCCGATGCGCCACGCCCTTGCCGCCGCTGCCCTCGTCCTGTCGGCCGGCTGCACGCTGGTCGACCAGCGGACGTTCCAGCCCACCGCCACAGCCCCCGGAGCGGCCGAGATCGCCCGCGCCCGCGCGCCCGCCCTGCCGCTGGTGACGATCCGCATGGACCAGGATTACCGCGCCGCCCTCGCCGAGGCGGTCCAGGCGGCGCAACAGCGCAAGCCCGACGTCACCTTCGATATCCAGGCCCTGGTGCCGCTCGAGGCGCCCCCCGCCGAACAGGACCGGCGAATCGCCGAGGCAAGCCAGGACGCACAAGCGGTCGCCACCGCCATCGGTGCCGCCGGCATATCGAGCGATCGCCTGCACCTGGGCCTGCTGGGCGATGCCGGCAGCCCCGCCCGCGAAGTTCGCGTCTACGTCCGCTGACCGGCTAGGCGATCGCCGCTAAAGCGCGGTCGGCAGCGGCCAGGGTTTCGTCGATCGTAGTGTCATCGTGCGCGGCGCTGAAGAACCAGGCACAACGCTGGTTCACCCGCACCCCATTGTCTTGCAGCGCCTGGGAGAAGGCCATCGCCCGGTCGCGGTCGAACAGGCTGGATTCGCGCCAGTTGCTGGGCGGTGCGGCGATGAACATGGTCTGGAACATCGTCGGCACCCCGGTAATGTGCATCGCCACGCCACGCCTGGCCGCCGCCGCGCGCAAACCCTCCATCAGCCGGGCGCCGCGCACCTCGACCGCCCGGTAGAGCGCGCCGCCGTTCTCGGTGAGGATGTCCAGCGTGGCGATCGCGGCGGCCATGCTCTGGACGTTGCCGTTATAGGTGCCGCCATGCATCACCCCCTGGGTCTGCATGATCTCCATGATGTCGCGCCGCCCGGCAACCAGCGCCATCGGGAAGCCGGCGGCCACCGCCTTGGCGAAAATGGTCAGGTCCGGAATGACGCCGAAGCGCCCCTGCGCGCCGGTCAGGCCGAGGCGAAACCCGGTGATCACCTCATCGAAAATCAGCACCGCGCCATGCTCGACGCAAAGCTTCTTCGCCCCCTCAAGATAGCCGGGCTTGGGCAGCATGACCCCGCCATTGACCATCATCGGTTCCATGATGACCGCGGCAATCTCGCCCTTGTTGGCCTCCAGCGCGCGCCGCAAATAGTCGAGGTCGTTCCAGCCACAAATCACCATGTCGGCAATCGCACCCGGGGCGACGCCCGGCGTGTCCGGCACCGCGACCGGCGCCTCGGCCGGCCCCGCCTCGTTGCCGGAAGGGCGGACGGAGACGTAAACGTTGTCCACCCAGCCGTGGTAGTGCCCCTCGAACTTGATCACCTTGGATCGCTTGGTAAACGCACGGGCAATGCGAAAGGCCATCTGCACCGCCTCGGTCCCCGAACTGGCATAGCGCACCAGCTCCGCACCCGGCAGCAGCGAGGTCAGCCGGCGTGACAACTCAAGCTCGCGCACATGCTGGCCGGCAAACACCTGCCCCAGCGCCAGCGTCTCGGCCACCGCCGCACAAACCCGCGGCGGCGCATGGCCAAGAAACGCCGGACCGTTGCCCAGGATGTAGTCGATATGGACGTTGCCATCCTCGTCATACAGCCGTGCCCCCTCGCCACGGGCGAAGAACAACGGCACCGGCACGCTGGCATAGCGCACATTGCTGCTGACCCCGCCGGCAAGGTGCTGGCGGGTTTCCTCGTAAAGCGCGATCGAGCGGTCATAGCTGAGCATGGGCGGAGGCCTTTAGGTTAGCAAGAATCTTCTTTTTCTGTAGAAAAAGAAGCAAAAAGACTTTCATCCATTTAGATCGATCTTAATGGATGAAAGTTTTTTGGTTCTTTTTTTCAAAAAAGAACTACTTCTTCTTATCCGAGTAAGTCCCCCCCGACAGTGCCCGGATCTCGGCCGCCGAGTTGCACGAACGCAGCCGCGCAAAATGCGCCGCCTCGTCGTCCAGCATCTTGGTGGCATTGGCGAGCACGATCTCGGCTTTGTCGGCGGGGAACTTCACCGCCCCGTTCTCGTCCATGTGGATCAGCTCGCCCGGCGCGATATCCATGCCGCCGACCGAGACCGGCACATTCACCGCCTGGACCGCCATCTCGCCATGCCCGGCGGTCACCCCGCCCAACAGGAGCTGGAAGTTCAACTTCCGCACCGCGTCGATATCGCGCGACGGCCCGTTGGAGATCATACCGACGCAGCCGACGCGCGTCATCGTGGTGACCATCACTTCGCCCGCCAGCCCGGCCTTGGCCATGATCCCCTCGGGCCATTTCTGCTGGATCACCAGGATGGTCGGCTTCTTCATCGCGTCCAGCGCATCGACCACATCCATGAACGTCAGCCGGTTCTGGAAATTCGGGTCCGGCATCCCATAGACGCAGGTCACCGCATAACCGATGCGCGGCCCCATCTCGGGATACATGCAGCGGATCGAGCTGTCAGTATACCAATTCTCGGTCCACGGATTGTACAGCCCAAGGCAAAGCGGGTTCTTGGGGTACGTCGCCACCACATTGGTAATCGTCGGGGTGTCAATTTTCAGCAGCCCTTCGAAGGTGCTGTCCACCACCTTCGTGGCGGGTTTTGCGGCCTTTGCCATTATCGTCCGTTCCTTTGCTGCTGGCGTGTTCGTCCAACAGGGAGCATCCGCCGGGGCGCCCGTCGTGGCAAGCGTCCGGCCCGGCTTGCCGATCGCCGGCGCATCCCATAAGGAACGACCCCTCCACCGCCAATTTAGGCCCCCCATGACCGACCGGCTGCGCATCGCCCATTGCGCCGACATCCACCTGGACTCCAGCGGCTACGGCCAGGCCATGGGCGCCGGCGGCAGCGCGTTCCACCGCGACGCCTTTACCGCGGCGCTGGAAGAAATGCGCGCCCACGACCCGCACCTGATGCTGCTCGCCGGCGACCTGTTCGACAGCAACCGCGCCACCGCTGGCACCATCGAATGGGCCATGCAGACCCTCGCCGAACAGCCCTTCCGCGTGCTGATGATCCCCGGCAACCACGACTGCCTGGAAACCGGCTCGATCTATCACCGCTACGACTTCAACGCCCTGCCGAACGTCCAGATGATTCTCGCCCATGACGGCGAGATCGTCCGCGTGCCGGGGCTGGATGTCGCCTGCTGGGGCCGCGGCATGGTCGAGCACCACCGGCTCTACAGCCCCCTCGGCGGCCTGCCCCCCCGTCCCGCCGGCGTGCGCTGGTACCTCGCCATGGCGCACGGCCTGTTCGTCCCCCACGGCGGCGACACCGACCGCTCCTCGCCCATCCACGCCCGCGAAATCGACGCCAGCCCCTGCGACTACATCGCCCTCGGGCACCATCACGCGGCCATGGAACTGGGCGAAGACCGCGTGCTGGCAGCCTTCGCCGGCTCGCCGACCGACAAGGTGGGGCGCGGACCAACCTACATCATGTGCGATCTGTCCGAGGACGCGCCGCCCTCGGTGATCGTGCATACGGTGACGAAGGGGTGGTGAAGGAAGCAGTTCTTTTTTGAAAAAAAGAACCAAAAAACTTTTATCCATTGGAGCCGTGCCTCTCCGGGTAGGCTCGGCAAAAATGAATAAAAAGTCTTTTTGCTTCTTTTTCTTCAGAAAAAGAAGACCTTCCCTTTACGATCTTCCTGCCGGCAGTTCGCAGTTCATCGTCGTGACAACGAATATCCCGTACCGCAGCCGACGCAAGGCGACGACGTCACAGTCCTCGCCGCCCCAGCGCGCCTCGGCCGCTTCCAGGGTCAGCGCATCGTCGCGCGCCGCGACCAGGAACGACATGTTGGTCATTCCCGCGATGCCCCAGTCCTCCCACATCATCAGCACGCCGTCCTCTGGCGGCTTGCCGAATGGCGGCAGGTCAAGGATCGCCGACCACAACACCAGCCGCAACTGATCGCGCGGCCAGTCCAATGCCCAGCCGCTGAACGGCGCCAGCAACAGCCCCGCCAGGATTGCCAACGACCAGATCATCAGCGGCCGGTTGAACCCGCGGAAAGCATCCACCACCGCGATCGCCGCCACGATCGCCACGCACGGCACCAGCACCACCAGCAGCAAGCCACCGAGAAAGAACACGGCGACATCGCGGGGCAGGTTGAGCAACCCGAAGACGACCAGCACCCCGGCCACCCAAAGGGTTGCCCGCAGCGCCAGCCGCCACATCACCGGTCAGCCGGCGACACGCGCCAAAAACGGCACCAACGCCGCCAAAAAACCCTTGGTGTTCTGGCTCGGCACCCCATGCCCCGCCTTTTCGACGGTGATCAACTCGCCATTCGGCAACGCATCGCGCAACCGCTCGGCGGCATCCGGCGCCAGGATGTTGCTAGTTTCGCCGCGCACCACCAGCACCGGCAGGTCAAACCCCCGGCAGTCGTCCAGCGTCACGCTGTCGCCCGGCTTCTGCCCCGGCCGCAGCCCGAGCCGGCGCGGATTGGCGTCGCATTTGCTGATGTATTTGCCGTCCAGCCGCTCGAACATGTTGTATTTCACCGTGCGCTCGATGTGTTCGCGCGGCCGGTAGGGGTCGTATTTGCGCACGTTCTCGATAAAATGTTCGAGGTTATCGAACTCGTTGTTGGCAGCAACGAACCCGGCGATCTGCTGCCGCCCGGCATCAGAAATTTCCGGCCCGATATCGACAACGCACAACGCCTTCATCAGCCCGGCATGGTCGCGCGCCAGCAGCATACCGTTGCGACCGCCCATCGAATGCCCGACCACAACCGGGCTGCCGCCCCCAACTGCCCGAATGAACGCCGCGGCATCGAGCGCCATCGCCGCCCCCGAGTAATCGACATCGCGCGCCCACTCGCTGTCGCCATGCCCGCGCTGGTCCAGCGCCAGCACGCGAAACCGCCTGGCCAGGTGCAAACTGACCAGGTCCCAGGAATGCGATTGCTGATGCCCGCCATGCAACAGGATCACCGTCGGCGCGTCCGCCCTGCCCCATTCCAGGTAGTGGAACCGATGCTGCCGCAGCACGATGTTGCGCGAGGCATAGGGGATCGCCGGATCATGCTCGATCCCCAGCTCGCCCGCGCTGGTCAACAGGCTGCGGAACTCGTCCGTGGTGGTCATGTCGAGCGGATCGCTGCCCGGCGCAAAGATGTTCAGGTTCATGAGGCCGTCCCGCTGGTCGTTTCCTGGCAGTGACCATAGGGCGGCCCGCGACGGCGCGGCAATCCGGCTTGCGGGACGCCGCACAATGCGGTCTGGTCCGGCCGGGCGGAGAACGGACGGACAAGATGGAATTTCGCATCGGCGACCAGCAGCGCGACATGATCGCCAGCGTGCGCGACCTCGCACAGCGCAACTTTAAGCCGCGCGGCCTGCGCTGGATGGACGGCACCTTCCCGTGGGAGAACATCCGCGAGCTGGCCAGCCTCGGCGTGCTCGGCATGACCGTCCCCGCCGAATATGGCGGCCTCGGCCTGCCGGTCTTCGACACCGCGCTGATCCTCGAAGAGATCGCCAAGGTCTGCTACCCCACCGCCATGGCCGTCCTCGGCGAAGCCGGCGTACAGACCCGCGTCATCGCCCACTACGCCCCCGAGAGCATCCGCAGCCGCATCCTGCCCCGCGTCGTCAGCGGCGACTGCATCCTGGCGATCTGCATGACCGAGCCGCACGCCGGCACCGACGTCGCCAATTTCCGCACCAACACCCGCGTGCTCGCGGACCGCCTGATCCTGCGCGGCACCAAGACCCTGATCAGCCGCGCGCCCGAGGCCGGCATGCTCGTCGTCTTCACCCGCATCGACAACAGGCCGGGCCGTGAAGGCATCGGCTGCGTCCTGGTCGAACAGGGCACCCCAGGCTTCACCGTCACCGGCACCTACCACACCATGGGCGGCGAAAACCTGCATGAAATCCAGTTCGACGATTGCGAACTCCCCCTGGAAAACCTCGTCCTGCGCGAAGACGGCTTCAAGCGCCTGCTCAGCGCCTTCAACACCCAGCGCTGCCTCAACCCCGCCATCTCCCTCGGCCTCGCCGAAGGCGCCTTCGACGAAGCCGTCACCTACGTCCGAAACCGCGAAGTCCTCGGCGGCCCCCTCGCCGACAAGCAAGGCGTACGCTGGAAACTCGCCGACATGTACAAAGACATCGAAGCCGCCCGTGGCCTGCTCTACCGCGCCTGCCTCACCGCCGACCCTTTCCCCGACCCGTTCCAAGCCGCCACCGCCAAAATCTTCTGCAACGAAATGGCCATGCGCGTGACCAGCGAAGCCGTCCAGCTCCACGGCGGCTACGGCTTCACCGACGAATACCTCGTCTCCCGACTCTACCGCGGCGCGCGCTACGGCTCCCTCGGCGGCGGCGCCACGGAAACCCTGCGCGACCTCATTGGGCGCAAGCTGGTGCGGGATGTGGATGGGGTCCAGGGGATTTATGGGCTGGGGACGTTTTAGCGAGGAAGCATGTTTTTTTTTGAAAAAAAGAACCAAAAAAATTTTACCCGTTAAGCAAATGGATAAAGTTTTTTTGCTTCTTTTTGTTCAAAAAAAGAAGACTTCCTTTCTTCCTTGAAAGGCAAACCAAATGCTGCTCGTCGAAGCTGACGGCAAAACCCTCTTCCGCGGCGTGGGCATCGCCGTCCCCCCAGGCGCCGAGAGCCCCGGCCCCTGGATGGTCAAGGCCCAGGTCCCCGTCGGCGGCCGAGGCAAGGCCGGCGGCGTGGTACGCTGCGCCGATGCCGGCGCCGTGGCCGCGGCGGTCGCGGAACAACTCGGAATGCGCATCAAGGGCCACCGCGTCGAATCCTGCCTGGTCGAACAGGCCGCCACCGGCGCCGAGCGCTACCTCGCCCTGATGCTTGACCCCGCCGCCTACGCCGTGCGCGTCCTGTTCGCGGCCGAGGGCGGCGTGGATATCGAACAGGCCGGCACCATCGCCTTCCGCCTCTGCCCGCCGGAACCCGACGCCATCACCGCCGCCATCGCCGACCTCGTCGCCGCCGAGCCCGACACCTGGCGCCAGTCCCTGATCGACACCGGCCGCCGCCTCGCCCACCTCATGCTCGACGCCGAGCTGATACTGGCCGAAATCAACCCGCTCTTCGTCAGCGCCCAAGGCTGCATCGCCGGCGACGCCAAAATCGTCATCGACCTCAACGCCATCGACCGCCAGCCCGCCATCGCCGCCCTGCTGCGCGCCCGCCCGCAAACCTACGCCGACGCCGTGCGCAAACTCGACGAAGGCTTCGATTATGTCGAGCTCGATCCAAATGGCGAAGTCGGCCTGGTCACCACCGGCGCAGGCCTGTCGATGATGCTGGTCGACGAAATGACCGCCCGCGGCATGAAACCGCTCAACTTCCTCGACATCCGCACCGGCCAGTTGCGCGGCAGCCCCGCCCGCCTGATCCGCGTCCTCGAATGGATCGCCGCCGCCCCGCGCGTCAAAGTCGTGCTGGTCAACATCTTCGCCGGCATCACCGACCTCGGCGAATTCGCCCGCCTCCTCGCCGACGCGATCCAGGCCACCCCAGCCCTGCGCGTCCCCATCGTCGCGCGCCTCGTCGGCCGCGGCGCCGCCGAAGCGCGACGTATCCTTGCCGACCGCATGCCCGCCATGGAAGTCGAGGAAGACCTCGACACCGCCCTCGCCCACGTCGCGGGATACACCAAATGATCGCCACCCTCTCCCGCACCACCCCCGTCGTCGTCCAAGGCATCTCCGGCCGCATGGGCCGCGTCCACACCGCGAACATGCGCGCCTACGGCACCAACATCGTCGCCGGCACCGCCACCCGCACCGACCTCACCGACATCGACGGCATCCCCGTCTTCCCCGACTGCGCCGCCGCCGTCGCCGCCACTGGCGCCATCGCCTCCATCGCAATGGTCCCCCCCGCCGAAATCCGCGCCGCCGTCTTCGAGGCGCTGGACGCCAACATCCGCCTCATCGTCACCATCGCCGAGGGCGTCCCGGTCCACGACGCACTAGCCATCGGCCGCGCCGTCCGCACCGCCGGCGCCACCTGGATCGGCCCCTCCACCCCCGGCCTCGCCGTCCCCGGCGAAATGAAACTCGGCTTCCTGCCCGACGCCGCCCTGCGCCCCGGCCCCATCGCCATCATGAGCAAAAGCGGCACCCTGTCCTACGAAATCGGCTGGCGCCTGGCCCAATCCGGCCTCGGCCAGTCCCTCTGGATCGGCGTCGGCGGCGACCCCGTCAAAGGCCTGCGCTTCGCCGACCTCCTCGCCCCCTTCCAATCCCACCCCGCCACCCAAGCCATCATCCTCGTCGGCGAAGTCGGTGGCGACGAGGAAGAACAATTCGCCGCCGCCCTAACCCAGTTCGGCCCAACCAAACCCGTCTTCGCCGTCATCGCCGGCAGCGAAGCCAAGGAGGGCGTCGCCATGGGCCACGCCGGCGCCCTGACCTTCGGCGCCACCGGCACCGTCACCACCAAACGCGCAGCACTCGAGGCGGCAGGGGTGAAGGTGTTCGCCACCATGGCGGGCCTGGTCAGCGAGGTTGCGCGAGCAAGGCTTTAGGCAAGCAAGCCTCCGGCCCTTTGCCGCCGGAGGCTTGCTTGCCCCCTTGCCGTCCCGATTGCCCTCCCGCCGCGTTTCAGGCTTGATCGCACCAACAAACCGTGGGGGGGACATACATGAACCAACCCATCGCCGCCCTATGCGCGATCGAGGGCACCTTCATCAGCCGCCGCGCCACCGGATCGGCCATCGCCGCCTCGCGCATCTGCTTGTCCAGCGCCGCAATCTCGGCGTCGACCTGCGCCAGTTGGCCGGCCAGCACCGCCAGCATCCGCTGCGCCGCCTCAGGTATCCCGGCCTGCGGCGACATCACATGCTGCATCAATGCCTCGGCATGGTTGCGGTCGTTCTTGCCGCGCTTGACGAACGGCTTGACGTATTGGGCGGGGATCAGCCGCACCCGGTGGCCCATGGCGCTGAGCACCCGCGCCCAGTGATACGACCCGCCACAAGCCTCAAGCGCCACCTCGGTTGGCGCCAGCTTGGCGCAGAACGCCTCGAACGCCGCACGCGACAAATTCCGCCGCAGCACCGCTCGTTCCTGTGCGTCGATGCCATGCACCGTAAACACAGCCTTGGACATATCGATCCCAACGCGCTTAAGTTCCATTTGGATGGCTCCTCGTTTGGGTCTTCAACAACCAAAACTTGGCACGCGTCGCGATGCCGCGGGGCCGTCCACCCCAACAGCGAAGGATCCACGCTTTTTCCTTCGTGCCCACCGTCCATCCCGTCAATCCATACGTCTCCCCAAAGAATAAAGTTTTTTTGCTTCTTTTTGTTCACGAAAAGAAGAATCGTCCTTCCCCCTTCCTCCCTCCCCCCATGAAAATCCTAGAAGTCACCAACGTCGATTTCTCCCTGCGCCAATTCCTCCTCCCCCTCATGCGCGCCATCCGCGTCCGCGGCCACGAGGTCGTCGGCGTCTGCGCCGAGGGCGAGCATCTGGCCGCCGTGCGCGCCGAGGGCTTCCGCGTCGAACCCCTCCGCTTCGCCCGCTCCCTCAACCCGCTCGCTCACTGGCGCGCCTTCTGGGCCATGGTCGCCCTGATCCGCCGCGAAAAGCCGGACATCGTCCACGCCCACATGCCGATTTCCGGCTTCCTCGCCCGCCTCGCCGCCCGCGCCGCCGGCGTGCCCAAAATCGCCTATACCTGCCACGGCTATCTGTTCAACCAGGAGGGCTCCCGGCTCCGCCGCACCGGCGGCCTGGTCATGGAATGGATCGCCGGCCGCCTGACCCACATCTACATGAACGTCTCCCGCAACGAAGCCGCCGACGCCAAACGCCTGCACATCCACCCCAATCCCATCGCCATCGGCAACGGCCGCGACCCGGCAATCTTCCGCCCCAACCCCGAAGCGCGCGCCCGCCTGCGCGCCGCCATTGGCGTGCCCGAGCAAACCGTCGCCATCGTCATCGTCTCCCGCGTCGTCGTCTACAAGGGCTTCCGCGAACTGCTCGAAGCCATGCAAACCGTCCCCGCCGAACTCTGGGTCGTCGGCAACCGCCTGCCTTCCGACCGCGGCGAAGACCTCACCCCCTACTTCGCCCGCTTCGCCGAAACCGGCCGCCTGCGCCACCTGGGATACCGCACCGACGTCGCCGACATCCTCGCAGCCTCCGACATCTTCGTCCTCCCCAGCCATTTCGAGGGCCTGCCAATGTCGGTCATCGAGGCCATGCTGACCGGCCTCCCGGTCGTCGCCACCGACATCCCCGGCCCGCGCGAACAAATTCTCCCCGGCCAAACCGGCCTGCTCGTCCCCGTCCGCAACGCCCCCGCTTTGGCCGCCGCCCTCACCCGCCTGGCCGAAAACCCCGCCCTGCGCACCCGCATGGGCACCGCCGCCCTGGCCCGCGCCCGCGACCTCTATGACGAAACCCGCATCGTCGCCCATACGCTCGACCTGATGGGGCTGTGATCGCCTTCGAAGAGCAGCCAAGCAAGTGCTTCTTTTTAAAAAAAGAAGCAAAAACTTTCATCCCCTTACTTGCTTCTCTCCCCGCGCTTGGGCGGGGGGAGCCGGAGGGGGGCTGCTTCCAACCACCAACACTCAGAAATTTATCCAGAAATTTTTCAAATATTCTTGCTTCATCGCGCGCATTGCGGTATATTATCTCCAATGCGCGATTTCACCACCCGCCTGGTCGCCCTCCTGACCAGCCTGCGCCACGCCGTCGCCGCCTTCGCGGCCCGGCAGGACCGCGTCCAAACCACCTGGATCGGCGCCCAGGCCTACAGCCCGATCGAACCCCCCAACCAGCCGCCCAAACTCCCGGCGGAAACCTGGACCCTCCTCTGGCACCGCCTCAACCGCCTCGCCGCCCGCTTCCATGCCCTCTTCGCCCGCTGGCAAACCAACACCCTGCCCACCCGCCGTCCGTGCGCGCCGCGCCCCTACACCCCGCGCGAATATACCCGCCTGCCCACCACCCCCGGCTGGATCAACCATCGCATCGCCGAAGCCGCCGCCTGCGCCGGCACGCTCGATATCCTGCTCCAGCACCCCGAACTCCCGGAATTCCTCCAACAAGCCCCCCAGGCCGGCCGCCTCCTGCGCCCCCTCATCCGCGCCCTCGGCCTCCCCACCCCCGACTGCCTCAAATTGCCCAAAAAGCCCATCTTCTCTCCCCTCGCGCTTAGGCGGGGGCAGCCGGAGGGAGGCTCTCTGGTCCCACAATCCACCCCCTTCCGTCCGCTCCCGCCCAACATCCGCGCCGCCGCCCGAGCCTGGAAAAAATACGACCAATAATGCCCAGGGGAGAATTGCGACCTATTCATTCCACTATCGAACTAATATTCACCCCCAAGAGTTGCCCCGCGCCCGCCCGCCGCGTATCTGGGCGCGAATTCCATCGCTCCAGCAAGGCGCCGCCCATGACCGAGACCCTCCAAATCCGCCGCGCCCTGATCTCCGTCTCCGACAAATCCGGCCTCGTCGACTTCGCCCGCGCCCTCGCCGCCCACGGCGTCGAAATCCTCTCCACCGGCGGCTCCGCCAAAACCCTGCGCGAGGCCGGCATCCCAGTGAAAGAGGTCTCCGACCACACCGGCTTCCCCGAAATCCTCGACGGCCGCGTCAAAACCCTGGTCCCGCAAATCCACGGCGGCATCCTCGCCCGCCGCGACCTGCCCGAACACCTGGCCCAGATGGCCCAACACAACATCGCCCCGATCGACCTCGTCGCCGTCAACCTCTACCCCTTCGAAGCCACGGTGGCCCGGGGAGCGGCCTACGACGACTGCGTCGAGAACATCGACATCGGCGGCCCCGCCCTGATCCGCGCCGCCGCCAAGAACCACGATTTCGTCGCCATCCTCACCGACCCCGCCCAGTACCAGGAACTCATCGACCAACTCGCCACCGGCGGCACCACAATCGAACTCCGCCGCCGCCTCGCCAGCCAGGCTTACGCCCGCACCGCCGCCTACGATGCCGCCATCGCCGCCTGGTTCGCCGAACAGCAAAACGACCCCTTGCCGTCCCGCTTCGCCATCGCCGGCACCCGCCGCCAAACCCTGCGCTACGGCGAAAACCCCCATCAGCAAGCCGCCTTCTACATCACCAACAACCGCACCGGCATCGCCACCGCCCGCCAGATCCAGGGCAAGGAACTCAGCTACAACAACCTCAACGACACCGACGCTGCCTTCGAATGCGTCGCCGAATTCGCCGAACCGACCGTCGTTATCGTCAAACACGCCAACCCCTGCGGCGTCGCCACCGCCAAAACCCTCGCCGAAGCCTGGGACTCCGCCCTGCGCTGCGACCCGGAATCGGCCTTCGGCGGCATCATCGCCGTCAACCGCACCCTCGACGCCGAAGCCGCCGAGAAGATGGCCGCCATTTTCTCCGAAGTGATCATCGCCCCGGACGCCACGCCCGAAGCCATCGCCGCCCTCTCGCGCAAGAAGAACCTGCGCCTGCTCCTGACCGGCGGCCTGCCCGATCCCGCCGCCCCCGGCCTGGCCTACAAATCCGTCGCCGGCGGCTTCCTCGTCCAATCCCGCGACGCCGGCCGCATCACCGAAGCCGATCTCAAAACCGTCACCAAACGCCCCCCCACCGCCCAGGAAATCGCCGACCTCCTCTTCGCCTTCCGCATCTGCAAGCACGTAAAATCCAACGCCATCATCTACGCCAGGAACGCCGCCACCGTCGGCATCGGCGCCGGCCAGATGAGCCGGGTCAATTCCTCCCGCATCGCCGCCTGGAAAGCCCAGGACGCCGCCGACAAGGCCGGCCTGCCGCACTCCCTCGCCATTGGCAGCGTGGTGGCGTCCGACGCCTTCTTCCCCTTCGCCGACGGCCTGCAAGCCGCAATCGCCGCCGGCGCCACCGCCGTCATCCAGCCCGGCGGCTCGATGCGCGACGCCGAGGTCATCGCCGCGGCCGACGAAGCCGGCGTTGCCATGGTGCTGACCGGCATGCGCCATTTCAGGCATTGAAGAAATGCCAGTAACCCCCTTCTACCTTTGCCACCCCGACGGCACCGCGAGCTTTGCCATGTTTGCGAAAGGAGACTGAGCGATGCGCAATTTTAACGAACTGAGCGAACGCGAGGTGCTGGCCCTGGCGATCACCAACGAGGAGGAGGATGGCCGCATCTACCTCGACTTCGCCGATCGTCTACGCGCCGACTACCCAACCAGCGCCAGCGTCTTCACCGCCATTGCCGCCGAGGAAGGCGACCACCGGCGCCGCCTGTTCGACATCTACCGCGAGCGTTTCGGCGAGCACATCCCGTTGATCCGCCGCCAGGATGTGCGCGGCTTCCTGCAGCCGCAGCCGATCTGGCAGTTACCGGAACTGCGGCTGGACCAGGTGCGCCAGCAAGCCGAGCTGATGGAGTTGGAGGCCGCGCGCTTCTATCGCCAGGCCGCCAGCCGCTCCACCGACGCCTCGATCCGCCAGCTTCTGGTCGACCTGGCGGAGATCGAGGCGTCGCACGGGCACATGGCGGAGAAACTGATGACCTCGAGCCTGACCGAGGATACGCGGGCCGAGGAAGACGAGACGGCGCGGCGCATGTTCGTGCTGCGCTATGTCCAGCCCGGGCTGGTCGGATTGATGGATGGCTCGGTCTCCACCCTGGCGCCGCTTTTCGCCGCCGCCTTTGCCACCGGTAATTCCTGGGAGACCTTCCTGGTCGGCATGGCCGCCTCGGTCGGCGCCGGCATCTCGATGGGCATGGCCGAGGGCTTGTCCGACAACGGCTCGCTGACCGGCCGCGGCGCGCCGTGGATGCGCGGCACGATATGCGGCGTGATGACAACCCTGGGCGGCGTCTTCCACACCCTGCCGTATCTGATTCCGCATTTCCTGACCGCCACCGTTCTGGCGTTCGTCGTGGTGATACTGGAACTGGCGGTGATCACCTGGATCCGCTGGAAATACATGGACACGCCGGCCTTCTCGGCCGCCATGCAGATCGGCTTCGGCGGCGCCCTGGTGTTCGCCAGCGGGGTGCTGATCGGCAGCAGCTGATGCTCAGGCCACCGGCATCCGCCCCAGCCGCCTGCACCAGCGTACTGATCGCATAAAGGACATAGGACAGCGCCGAAACCAGCAAAGCCCGCCGATCCACCACCAGGGCAACCACGGCCAGCAGCAGATACAGCCCGAACGCCGCCGCCGCCCGGCCGATATCGGCATCGCTGTACATCCCGGCGCTCCTTGAGCGCGGCCGAGCATAGGACGTCCGGCCGGCGAGTTGAACCGGCGGCGCGCTGCTTCTAACTTAGGGGGATGTCCGAGACGCTCCGCATCGCCATCGCCCAGATCAACCCGCATGAAGGTCAGGTGATCCACAACCTGGCCGGCATTCGCCGCGCCCGCGCCGAGGCCGCGCGGCTGGGCGCCGACCTCGTGGTGACGCCGGAATTCTCGATCGCCGGCTATCCGGCCGAGGACCTGGTCCGCAAGCCCGCTTTTGTCGCGGCGTGCGAGGCGGTGCTGGCGCAACTTGCCGCCGATACCGCGGATGGCGGGCCCGGCCTGATCGTCGGCGGCCCATGGGCCGATGGCGACAAGCTGTATAACGGCGCCTTCCTGCTGGATGGCGGCCGGATCATCGCCCGCCGCGCCAAGCACGAGCTGCCGAATTACGGCGTGTTTGATGACAAGCGGGTGTTCGATGCCGGCCCGGCGCCGGGGCCGGTGGCGTTTCGCGGCTTTCGCCTGGGGCTGATGATCTGCGAGGATTGGTGGTTCCCCGCGGTGGCGGAGACGCTGGCCGAGAGTGGGGCGGAACTGCTGCTGTCGGTCAACGGCAGCCCGTACGAGGTGGACAAGCACGAGAAGCGCATCGCGCTGGCAGTGGAACGCGTGGTCGAAACCGGGCTGCCCTTCATGTTCTGTGCGCAAATCTGCGGGCAGGACGAGCTGGTTTTCGAGGGTGCCAGCTTCGTGCTCAACGCCGACCGGTCGCTGGCGGTGCAGATGCCGCATTTCGAGGAGGCGGTGACGCTGACCGAATGGCGGCGAGAAGGCGAGGTGCTGGTCTGTGCGCCACAGGAGCTGGCGCCGGAGCCCGAGCGGCTGGAGTCGATCTATCGCGCCATGACGCTGGGGCTGCGCGATTATGTGCGCAAGAATGGGTTCCCCGGGGTGATCCTGGGCCTGTCGGGCGGCATCGATTCGGCGCTGTCGGCGGCGGTGGCCGTCGATGCGCTGGGGCCCGCCATGGTCCGCACCTTCATGCTGCCGAGCCCCTATACCAGCCAGGACAGCCTGGACGATGCCGCCGAATGCGCGCGGCTGTTGGGGATATCGTGTGACAGCATCTCGATCGAGCCGGCGATGGCCGCCTTCGAGGGCGCGCTGGCGCCGGTCTTCGCCGGCAGGCAGGCTGATATCACCGAAGAAAACATCCAGTCGCGGGCGCGCGGGCTGATCCTGATGGCGATCTCCAACAAGCTCGGCCACATGGTGCTGACCACCGGCAACAAATCAGAAATGTCGGTCGGCTACGCCACGCTGTACGGCGACATGTGCGGCGGCTATTCGGTGCTGAAGGACGTCTACAAGATGACGGTATTCGCGCTGTGCCGCTGGCGTAACACCCATCAGCCGAAAGGCGCGCTGGGACCGCTTGGCGCGGTGATGCCGGAGCGGGTAATCTCCAAGCCGCCCAGCGCCGAACTGCGCCCCAACCAGACCGACCAGGACAGCCTGCCGCCCTACGAGACGCTGGACGCCATCCTGGAAGGGCTGGTGGAGGGCGAGCAAAGCGTTGACGCCATGGTCGCTGCGGGGTTTGACCGGGGCACGGTGCTGCGGGTGTGGAAGCTGCTGGACCGGGCGGAGTATAAGCGCCGGCAGGCACCGCCGGGGGTGAAGATCACGGCGCGGGCGTTCGGGCGGGACCGCCGGTATCCGATCACCAATGGGTTTACCGGGCTGGTCGCATGATGAAGCAAGCGATTGCAAGGGCGGGCGGATCAACGGGGGGGCCAATGGATAAAGTTTTTTTGCTTCTTTTTGTTCACAAAAAGAAGAATCCTTTTCCCTCCGGACTTCGCGCATGACCCACGAAATCGACGCCGCCGACATCTTCGCCCCGCCGGGCGGCTGGCGGGTGCGCATTCTCGACCAGTCGGCGGACAGCAGCGACAACGTGGTGGAGGAGATCGCGGGCTTTCCGACGTTGATGCACGCCAATGCCTTCGCGCGGCGCTATGTGCGGGATTCCGTGGAGCTTTGCCGGTCGACCGAGGTGGCGGGGCGCGGCGTATTGGAGCTGTGGTTTCTCTATGGCGAGGATGTCGAGGTGGTGGATGCCGGCGAGACCGGGTGGCAGAGCGGGACGGAGCTGTCCGATTTCGCCGACCGGCCGGCCAGCGACGAGGAGCGCGACTGGCGGGCGCTGGACCCGCGGCGGGGCGATGATGCCGAGGAGGACGACGAATGAGCCTGATCCTGGCCACCGTGCCGGAGTCTGGCCCGTTGCCGTTGGCGCGGGCGCGGTTGCTGCATGCGGCGTGGGTGGAGGCGCGGCGGGCTGGGGCGCGGTTTTTACTGGCGGTGGATGATTCGGCGCCGGTGCGGCCGGGGATGCCGCTGGATGACCTGGCGTGGCTCGGGTTGGAGTGGGATGAGGTGGTGCGGCGCGGCGAGCAGGGCGCGCGCTATGAGGCGGCGGCTTCGCGGCTGGAGGCGGCGGGGCGGTTGTATCCGTGTTTCGAGAACCCGGAGGAGTTGCGGGCCAAGGCGGACCGGCAGCGCAAGCGCGGGGCGCTGGTGCGCTATGACCGCGCCATGCTGAAGCTGACGGCGGCGCAGCGGGCGACGGCGGAGGCGGGGGGGAAGCGGCCGCATTGGCGGTTTCGGCTGTCGGACAGGGTGATTGGCTGGGACGACGCGCGCTCGGGACGGGGCGAGGTGGCGCTGCCGTTGTT
>JANXSA010000026.1 GCA_025352915.1 Rhodospirillales bacterium
CCTCGATGCCCCCCCTTGCCGACGGCGCTTAACGAATGGGGGTCTGGGGCCTCAGGCCCCAGCGGGTCCAGGGCAGAGCCCTGGCCTTACTTACGTCGCTTCAGTCCAGCAACCCACCCGGCCGGGCGTCGACACGGCGCAGCGGCAGGGCGATAACGTTGCGTGCGGCGCTGGCATCGGCGAGTTGCGGCCCGTTGGCGGGGCGGGCGCGGGCTTCGTCGAAGCGCACAGTCTGGGTTGCCTTGGTGCAGGTGGCGAGCGACAGGTATGGCTTGGGATCGACCGCCCGGCCGTTGACCCGAACCTCGAAATGCACATGCGCCGTGGTGGCGCGTCCGGTCCGGCCGACCTGGCCGAGCAACTGTCCGGCGGCAACCTGGGTGCCCGGCCGGATGCCCGGCGCGAAGCCGGCCATGTGGGCATAGCGGGTCATCACGCCATTGCCATGGTCCAGGTCGACCAACAGGCCATAGGCAAAATACGGCTGGGCGGCGACCACGGTGCCAGCAGCGGCGGCGCGCAGCGGCGAGCCATGCGGGGCGACCAGATCCAGCCCGGCATGGTGCGGGGTAATTCCGCGCGATACTTCCTTGAGCTGGCCGGCCGGCATCAACAACGAGCCACAGGCAAGGTCGGCGCGGGCGGCGGGCGCCATCGCCATGCTGGCGGCAACCGCGACGAGTGCGATGGCCCGGTTTTGGGCTCTGTGCGACATTCTCATACAAAGGGCCTTAACATGCATAGCTGGCCTGTGCAATCCGTCGAACACAGCCTCGTGCACCAAGCGCTGGTGGCACAATGGCACCAAGCTCCCAACATTTGGTTAATGCCGCCGGGCGACCGCCACCCTTACGTGTTGGTGGCAGGCTGAAAGGTGCCAATCGAGTTGCCGCCGTCGCAGCTGACCACCGCGCCGGTGATGTAGCTCGCCGCCTGCGACGACAAATACATCACCATCCCCGCCGCATCGGCCGGTTGGCTGTTGCGCCCCAGCGGGATGCGCGCGGTCATCCGCTCGACATAGTCCGGCGGCAGGTAGGAGAAGTCGCTGCCGGGGGCAAAGCCGGGCTCGACCACGTTCACCCGGATCCCGTGCGGCGCCAGTTCCAGCGCCTGGCCCTTGGACAGCCGTTCCAGCGCGGTCTTGCTCATGCAGTAGGTGACACTGCCGGTCGGCATCTGCCGCGCCGCCCCCGAGCCGATATTGACCACGCTCCCGGCCACGCCCTGGGCAATCATCAACCGCGCCATCGCCTGCACCACCAGGAACGGCGCCCGCACATTGACGTTCATGATGCGGTCGTATTCGGCCGGCTCCAGGTTGATCAGCACCCCGGTGCGCGGATAGACGCCGGCATTATTGACCACGATGTCCGGCGCGCCCCAGCCCCGCTCCACCGTGGCGGTCAGGTCGCGGATCGATTCCAGCGATTCCAGATCAGTCGTATGGGTCAGCGTGGTCGCGGGATCGAGGCCGAGCCGCGCCACCACGCCGGGCAACATCTCGCCGCGCATGTCCGACAGGCACAGCACCGCCCCCTCGCGCGCAAACGCCGCCGCGATCCAGCCGCCATAGATCCCGGCCGCCCCGGTGACCACGACTCGCTTGCCGTTGAATTCGTCCGCGTAGTTCATGTCGATCGTCCCCGCTCCGGTTGCGCGCCATTCGGTTGGTAGAGCATTCGCCGCCGCGGCGAAACGGCCCGCGTGTTGGCGCTTGTGGCGAGCGCTTTGTGACCATACTGTGGCAGCCATGCTGATCTTTCTCGCCCGACGCGCGCTGATCGCACTGCTCGTGACCCTCACGGTGGTCACCATCAGCTTCGCGCTGACCCGGCTGTCCGGCGACCTCGCGGTGTCGATCGCCGGCCCGCAAGCCTCGGCCGCCGATGTCGACGTCATCCGCAAGGCATACGGCCTGGACCGGTCGCTGCCAGTGCAGTTCGTCTCCTGGGTCACCTCGGCCGCCCAAGGTGATCTGGGCCGAAGCTTCATGTATCACGACTCGGTCTCGCGCCTGATCATGGCCCGCCTGCCGGTGACGCTGACGCTCGGGCTGACCGGGCTGACCATCGCCGTCTCGATAGCACTGCCGCTCGGCATCATCGCCGCCATGCGCGAAGGCACGTTGCTGGATCGCGGCATCATGACCATCGCGGTGATCGGCCAGGCGATGCCAAGCTTCTGGCTCGGCCTCACCCTGATTATCATCTTCGGACTCAAGCTCGGCTGGGTGCCGATCTCCGGCGTCGATACCTGGCACGGCTATATCCTGCCGGGGATCGTGCTGTCGTTCTCCGCCATCCCGGCGCTGATGCGCCTGACCCGCAGCGGCATGGTCGACGCGCTGGCGTCCGACTATATCCGCACCGCCCGCGCCAAGGGCCTGTCGCGCGCCGCCATCGTGCTGAAACACGCGCTGCGCAACGCGGCGATGCCGGTGGTGGCGATCTCGGCCGTGCAGCTCGGCTTCATGCTGTCCGGCTCGATCGTCATCGAAACCGTGTTCTCGCTGCACGGCGTCGGCTATCTCGGCTGGGAATCGATCAGCAAGAACGACTTCCCGGTGGTCCAGGCGGTCGTCCTGTTCCTGGCGGTCGTCTTCGTCCTGCTGACCCTGCTGGCCGACATGCTGAACGCCGCCCTCGATCCCCGCCTGCGCACGCAATGAGCCACCCCGCATGAAGCTGCCCTCGGTCCGCATTCTGGCCGCCAGCCTCGGAACCCTGATCGTCGCCGTCGTCCTGGTCGCCGGCATCCTCGCCCCCTGGATCACCCCCTACGACCCCTTCGCCCACAACCTCGAAGCACGGATGATCCCGCCCTCGTTCATGGAGGGCGGCTCCCCCGCCAACTTCCTCGGCACCGACCAACTGGGCCGGGACTACTTCTCCCGCCTGATCTACGGCGCCCGCATCTCGATGCTGATCGGCCTGGCCACGGTCGTCACATCCGGCCTCATCGGCATCACCCTGGGCGTGGTCGGCGGCTTCTTCGGTGGGCGGGTGGACGACGCGGTGATGTTCGCCATCACCTGCCGCCTGTCGATCCCGCTGATCCTCGTGGCGCTGGCCGTGGTCGGCCTGATCGGCTCCTCGCTCACCGTCGTCGTGATGACCCTCGGGCTCCTGCTCTGGGACCGCTTCGCCGTCGTTGCCCGCACCACCACCATGCAAGTGCGCAACCTCGACTACATCGCCGCCGCCTGGGCCGCCGGATGCTCGCGCTTCCACATCCTGACGCGCGAAGTGCTGCCCAATATCGCTCACCACCTGGTCGTCGTCGCCACCCTGGAAATGGCCCTGGCCATCCTGCTGGAAGCCGCGCTGTCCTTCCTCGGCCTCGGCGTCCCGCC
>JANXSA010000029.1 GCA_025352915.1 Rhodospirillales bacterium
GGCAAGGGGGGCATCGAGGCCTTGATACAGACCTCGATGCCTCCCTTGCCGAAGGCGCTTAAAAGTTGAGGTCCAGGGTCTCGGACCCTGGTGGGGTCTGGGGCAAAGCCCCAGCCTTGCTTACTCCGCCGCCAATTGCTGAGCGGGTGCATCGCTGCCCAGGCTGAACCGGCTGAACCGCCGGTTGAGCGCGGGCAGCATCGCCACATCCATGACGCCGCGCCCCGGTTCCATGACGATCATCGCCACGCTGGCGGACAGGTTGTTGGTGTCGTTCAGCCGCGGCGGACGGCACACTGAAAACGGCGTGCCGAAATCATCGAACAGCGCCGCCTTTACATGCTCCGTCGTCACCCCCCCGATATGCGGCAGCAACAGATCGCGCACGCGCAGGTCGCGATAGAGCGAACACGGCGTGCTGGCTACCCCGGTATCGCGCAGCTTGGCTAGCGCGACCGGGCTGACAAAGTGATTGGCATGAACGAGCAGCCCGCGCTCGGGGTGCACCTGGAACGTCTCGTCCGGCGCGCACTCGAAATCGATCGCCACCGCCTGCCCCGAGGGGCTCGTTGCGCTGACCATCATGTTGTTCGCCGCGGATTTCGTCGTGACATAGACGGCGCGCATCGCCAGGGCGGGCGCCTCCTGTTCCAGCACCTTGCGCCGGATCAACGCCAGCGGCACCCCCACCTGGCGGTAGTCCCGGTCGGATTGCAGGTAGTTCGCTGTCAGCCCGATCCCCGCCGCATTCAGCCCGGACCGCGCCAGCCCGCCGGCCTCAGTGAAGGTCAGGATATCCGGCCCATCGCCGCGGCGAATGCGCAGCACCACGGCCGTCTCGGCGCATTCGGCCTTCCAGTCCCAGTTCTGGGCATGGATCAGCCGCTTCTCCGCCGTGGCATCCGGCATCACCACCACGCCGGTGCAGCCATCCGGCGCGTTTTCGGCCAGCCGCGCGCGCAGATCGGGCCGCTCAGCCAACTTCAGGATTTCAGTGCGGGCATTGAGCAAGGCGATGTGCTCGAACGGCACGTCGGCGCCCCGCGCGATACCCTGCATCTCCTCGATATAGAGCGGATCGAAAGCCTCGATGATCGGCAGGTAGTCATGCACCAGCCCGACGATGTCGCGCTCGCCCAGGCCGGAGCGGGCGATCTGCGCTGTGTAATGCGCCACCCCCTTGCGGATGCGATCCGCGGCGGCGCGGCCGTGCTGCACGCCGCGTTCATGCGGGGCGCCGGACAGGTCGATCAGCGGACAGGGCTCAACCATGGCTGGTTTCTCCGGATATCGTCGCGTCAGCTCGCATAGTCCGGCTCCTCGCGATCCAGGATCCGCCGCCAGGCATCCAGGAACTGCCGCCCGTCATGAACGTCGCTCCAGGCGCCGATGTGATGGGTCCAGCGCAAGTGATCGGGCTGGCGACGCAACGGCAAACCACTGGCAGCGGCATGCAATTGGTAGCCGACCGTCTTCTCCACCGTGCACACCTCATGGAAGGCATCGTGCACCGTCGGACCCACCGTCATCACCCCGTGATTGGCCATCACAAGCGTGGTTGCGTCGCCGATCGCGCGGGCGAGGCGATAGCCTTCCTCCAGGTTCGATGCCGGCCCGGTCGCCGCGTCGTCATAGGCGACACGATGGTTCACCAGCAGGTTGTTGTGATGCGCCATGCACATCCGTCCGCCCTCGATCATCGACAGCGCGGTCAGATTGGGCGGATGCAGGTGAATGGCGCATTTCGCCGCCGGGTTGGCCGCATGGACCGGGGCATGGATGTGATAGGTCACCGAGCGCACCTCGCGCCCGCCAGAGATCACATTGCCCTTGAAATCGACCACCAGCAGGTTGCTCGCGGTGATCTCCTGGAACAACAGCCCGCGCCCGTTGACCAGGAAGCGGTCCTCGCTGTCCGGCATCATCAGGCTGAAATGATTGCCCAGCCCCTCGTTGAAGCCGAACCGCACCGAAAGCCGGAACGTCGCCGCGAGGTCGCAGCGCATCCCCCATTCCACGTCGCTCATCTCCGCCGGCTTGCCCATGGTTCCCTCCGCCAAGATCTGCACGAAACCCTAGGACAAACCCTCGCCGGTGGGTATCCCCGCCGCCTCAGCCCGCCGACCGGTCCCAGGTGCCGCCAGTCACCCCGCGCTCGATCAGCACGAATTTTCGAACCTTGCCATTCTCGGTCAGCGGCAACCCGTCGACGAAATCGATGAACCGCGGAATGGCGAACTTCGCCAGCAACGGGGCGCAGAATTCGCAAATCGCCGCCGGCCCCAGCATGCTGCCTGGCGCGCGGATGATGGCGGCCATCACCTCGTCCTCGGCCAGTTCGGAGCGCACCGGAAACACCGCGGCACCGACGATCTCCGGATGCGTCAGCAGCACCCGCTCGACCTCAAAAGCGGAAATATTCTCGCCGCGCCGGCGCACCGCGTCTTTCATCCGGTCCATGAACCGGTACCAGCCATCGGCCTCGCGCACCACCCGGTCGCCGGTATGAAAGCGCAAGTTGCGCCAGGCCTCGACGGTCTTCTCCGGCATCCCCCAATAGCCCGTCGCGAAGGCAAATGGCTCGTGCGCGCGCAGCACCAATTCGCCCGGCACCCCATCGGCCACCGGGTTGTCGTCCTCGTCCACCACTTGGGCGTCGAACCCCTCGACCACCGGACCCATCAGCCCCGGCCGCTGGTGATCGACCGTCGTGCCCAGCGTGAAGTTGGTCTCGGTGGAGCCGTAGCCATCGATCATTCGCAGCCCGGTGCGCGCGGTGAACGGCGCCTGCAAATGCCCGGGCACCCCCGGCGCCAGCGACACCCGCAACCGGTGTCGGCACTCGGCATCGCTCGCCGGCTGCGCCATCAGGATCGGCACCATCGCGCCGAGCACATAGGTCACCGTGGCGCCAGCGGCGATCATCGCCGGCCAGAAGCCGGACGCCGAAAAACGCGGCTCCAGCACCATCGCGGCCCCATGCAGCAACGCCTGGTGAAACGTGTTCAGCGCATTGGTGTGGAACATCGGCAAGGTGGTACACAGCACGTCATCGGCGCTCAGCTCAAGCAATCGCCCGGCGATGACCCCCCACCAGTACATCTGGGCATGCGGACAGCACACGCCCTTCGACGGCCCGGTGGTCCCCGACGTGTACAGGATCGCCACGGTATCGCCCGGCCGCGACGGATGCGGCGGCATGGCGGCGCCGTGCGGCGGTAAGTCCTCGACCGTCCAAATCGACTCGAGCGCAATCGCCGGCCGGTCGATGCGCTCCAGCACATGCAACAGCTCCTCGGCAATCGCCAGGATGCGCGCCCCGGAATTGGCCAGCACATGCTGCAATTGCGGCCCGCGCGAGGCGGTGTTGATCGGCACCATGATCACTCCGGACCACGCACAGCCGAGGTAAAGCTCCAGGAATTCTGCCCGGTTTGGGCACATCACCGCCAGCCGGTCGCCCGGCTTCAGCCCGGCATCGCGCAGCCGGCCAGCCGCCGCGGCGGCAAGCGCCGGCATATCGGCATACGACCACGCGACATCGCCGGCGCGGAACAACGGCCGCGCGCCGTACCGGGTCGCCTGCCGTTGCAGCATGGTCGGCAAGGTGCGCTCGGCAGGGGCGAATTTAGTGTGCAAGAGGCTATCCCCGGTTTTGATGACGCACATCAAAACGCAGGGTCAAGGATTCAGGAAGGGCAAGAGCACGACGCTGCCCTGCACCTGCCAGGGGCCAAGCCCCTGGACCTTGGCACTTTTGACCAACGAGTTGCAGACGCCGTCAGCCGCTTTGCGGAGCCTCTTTGGCAAAATGCCCGGTTTCCACTAGCTTCCTGCTAATACCGACCTGTGGAAAGGCCGACTCTTTGAGGATTCCGCCCGGCGTTGATTTCTGATTCGATGTGCCGTGGATCGATTCGCGGAGATCGGATGAGCCGAGCATTGACGATTACACGGACAGAGCACACTGCGGCCGACCT
>JANXSA010000059.1 GCA_025352915.1 Rhodospirillales bacterium
CGGGCTGAAGCCTGCGTTGAGAGTCTGAGCAACAGGGGGCCTTGGGGTCCCCTGTTTGCGTTTGGGAGAGTCCGTCATGCAGGTTACCGAGCACGTTGTCCGTACCGCGCGGCATAGCAGTTTCTATCTGGCGGCGGGCAATCCGGCGGCGGTGCCGATGATCTTTGTGCATGGGTGGCCGGAGCTGTCGATTTCGTGGCGGCATCAGTTGCCGGCGATGGCCGCACTCGGGTTTCGCGCGATCGCGCCGGATATGCGGGGGTATGGGCAGTCGAGCATGTACCCGACCCATGGCGACTATGCGTTGGAGCACTCGGTGCGGGACATGTTGGAGCTGTTGGATAGTCTCGGGGTGGAGAAGGCGATCTGGGTTGGGCATGATTGGGGGGCGCCGGTGGTGTGGACGCTGGCGAGTCATTTTCCCGAGCGCTGCCATGGGGTGGCCAATCTGTGTGTGCCGTACTATTCGGCGGGGTTCGCGCCGGTGAATTTCCTGCCGTATGCGGATCGCGCGTTGTATCCGGAGGCGGAGTTCCCGTGGGCGCAGTGGGAATACATGGCGTTCTACGAGCAGAACTTTGCCCATGCCCATGCGGGGTTCGAGGCCAATGTCGCCAATAGCGTCAAGGCGATGTTTCGCAAGGGCAGCCCGGAAGCTGCGGGCAAGCCGTGGCGGACGGCGATGGTGCGGAAGAATAGTGGGTGGTTCGGGCCGGGGAATGCGGCGCCGGATGTGCCGCGGGATGCTGATGTGCTGAGCGAGGCGGATTGGCTTGCCTATACTGCGGCGCTGACTCGGGGCGGGTTTTTTGGGCCGGATTCCTGGTACATGAACCATGCCGCCAACGCGGCGTATGCCGAGCAGGCGGTGAATGGCGGGCGGTTGGCGATGCCGGCGTTGTTCCTGCATGGGGCGTATGATTATACGTGCGAGACCATGGTTTCGCGGTTGGCGGAGCCTATGCGGCGGGATTGCGCCGACCTCACCGAAGTGGTGGTGAAGTCGGGGCATTGGATGGCGCAGGAGAAGCCGGAGCATGTGAATGCGGCGTTGGCCAAGTGGGTTTCGGCCAAGTTTCCCGGGTTGTGGCCGGGTTAGCCAAAGGCGGAAAACATTTCCTGCATTGCGACCAGCTGGTTGCCGGCGGCGGAGGAGGGGACGAGGACGACGGTGCGCAGGCCGGTGGCTTGCCAGGCTTCGACTTTTTCGCGGACCTGGTTTGCGGTGCCGAACAGGGTGACGTCTTCGAGCCAGCGGTCGGTGAGCATTTTGGGGACGTCTTCGCGGCGGTTTTCGTCGATGGCTTTTTCGATATCCAGCATTTCCTGTTCGTAGCCGGCTTCTTTCCAGTAGTAGCGGTAGTTCTGCAGGAAGGCGTAGCTGGTCAGGGTGCGGCGGTTGACGGCTTTGGCGGCGGCGAGGTCGTCGCTGATGCAGGTTGGGATCATGTCGGCGATCATGAAGGCGGGGTCGTTGCGTTTTGCTTCGGGCAGGGCTGCGAGGGAGGTTTTCATGTGGCTTAGGCAGGCGTTGGCGAAGATGACGCCGTGGCTGATTTCGCCGGCGAGTGCCACCATGCGTTTGCGCATTGCGGCCAGCACGATTGGGGCCTGGGGGCCGGTGGCTTCCTGGGCGGCGTAGCGTTCGACGAAACTGCGGGTGTCGGCCAGGGGTTTGCCGGGGGTGACGCCCATGCGGACGTGGCTGGGGCCGTGGGCGATGCCGATGCCGAGGCTGAAGCGGCCGGCGGAGACTTCGTGCATGAAGGCGGCGGAGGCGGCGAAATCACTGACGGTGCGGGCGTAGATCGGCGCAATCGCGGTGCAGAAGGGGATGGTGGTGGTGTTCCAGGCCAGTGCTTCGCAGAGCGACATGTTGGCGCCGAGGCTGGGGCAGAACAGGCCGGCGTAGCCACGGCGCTCGATTTCCTGGGCGAGTTCGATCATTTTGCGGCGGCGGCCGGGGACGGCGACGAGGGCGACGGCTGGCTTGGTGGTGGACATGGCGATTCCCCTGGTTTGGGATGTAGCCTAGCGTGGGTTGGGCTGGTGGGAAGAGGGGATAATGTTTTGATAACGTAACAATATCGACATGGACCGGCGGAAGGCTCAACGGTCGTATTTTTTCCACGCTCGGGCGGCGGCGCGGATTTCGGGTGGGATCGGGCGGTCGGGGGTTCCTTGGGGCCTCGGGTGTTCTGTGATGCTAGCGCCTTCCTCCGGCTCTGCTTGTGGCGGACGGCGGGAGGGAAGTTTAGGGCGGCGGAGGTATTCGGGCAGGGTGACGCCGAGCATGTGGGCGAGGGGGCGGAGGAGGCGGCCGGCTTGCGGGGCGGCTTGGACGAAATCGCGCATTTGCGGGATGTTGTGCAG
>JANXSA010000121.1 GCA_025352915.1 Rhodospirillales bacterium
CTCGCGCAGCTTCTCGTAGCTTTTTTCGCTGCGAGCATTCATCTCCTCGCCGGAGGTCATGGTTTCCAGGCGCTTGGACTGCATCTTGTGCAGTTTCTTATACAGCGCCTCGATCTCCTCGAAATTGGCGAGGACCTCGGGTTTCAGCTTTTCTTCCAGCGCGGATAGCGACAGCCCGCCGCCGCCCTCGCCTTCTTCGTCGTCGTCGTCGTTGCTGGCCTCGAAGGCCGGCGCCGGCGGCGGGGCGGCTTCTTCGGCGGGGGCACCCTCGACCGCGCCGGGGACGGCGGGGCCGCCCTGGGTTGCTTCCAGGTCGATGATGTCGCGCAGCAACATGCGCCCGGCCTTCAGCGCGTCATGCCAGGCAATGATGGCGCGGAAGGTCAGCGGGCTTTCGCACAGCCCGCCGATCATCATATCGCGCCCGGCCTCGATGCGCTTGGCGATCGCGATCTCGCCCTCGCGTGACAGCAGCTCGACGCTGCCCATCTCGCGCAGGTACATGCGCACGGGGTCGTCGGTACGGCCGAGGCTGGCTTCGTCGACATTGCCGGTGGGCTCGGCCTCGCTCTCGCCCTCCTCCTCGGCCTTCTCGGTCTTGACGGCGGGGGTCTCGCCGTCCTCGCCTTCCTCGCCTTCGACGACCTGGATGCCCATTTCGCTGAAAGTGGCCAACACGTCCTCGATCTGCTCGGAGGAGTTCTGGTCCGGCGGCAGCACCGCGTTCAGCTCGTCGAAGGTGATGTAGCCACGCTCCTTGCCGCGCACGATCAGACGCTTGACCGCGACCGACTGGACGTCGAGCAGCGTGGTGTCGCCGTCCTGGTCGGGGGTGGTGGCTTCGGCGGTGGCGCTCGGCTTGGTGGCCATGGATCAGTTCACTCCAATGCGAGGGAGCCGCGGAAATAGTTCAAGGGCAGCAGCAGGCCCCGCAGGCGGGTCGGCACATGTCTATCGTCGTCAGTCTCGGTCTCAGTCAGTCATCGTTCTCAGTCAGTCATCGGTCTCGCCGGGTTCACCACGCAGCAGCGCCGCGCGGGTGGCGGTTAGCAGAATCAGGCGCCGTTGCGCGGGTTCGTCGGGCAGAAGCGCGAAGGCGGCCCGCGCGGCCTCGACCTCCTCGTCCAGCCTTCCCGGGTTCATCAGTCCGAAAAAATGCCACCAGCCCGCACCGGCCTCCGCCGGCATCGCGTCAGCGGCAGCACAGCCCGGCAGCGGCACAGGTGCCGCGGACAGGGCCTGGGCCGCCTCCGCCGCCAAACCGGAAAGGGTCAGGTGGGACATGAGCCCCTCTGTGTCAAGCATCTCTGCGGTCTGGGACCACTGCAGAATCGCATCGCGGAGCCGCGCCAGCTCGGCCGGCAGGTCCAGTGTGGCAAAAGCTTCCTCCACATCGGTTAACAAACTGGGATGATGCAGCAGAATTGCCACCAGCGCGCGCCCGCGTTCCGCCCCCGCCGTCCCGGCGCCGACCGGGCTGCGTTGGATACGGACGGGCGGGCGCAGTTTGGCCATTCCCGGCCGGCCACCAACCCGGCCAGGCCCGCCCGGACGCGGGCCATCCGCCCGGCGGGCGCGCATCCGCTCGCGGAAATAGCGCCGGAACTCCCAGGCCAGCGGCTTGTCGCCCACGCGGTCGGCCACCGCGTCGAGCCGGCGGGTCAGGGCCGCGCGGGCCTCCACGGTCGGGGCGACGCCCTCGGCCAACAGGTCGAACAGCGCCTCGGCCAGCGGGCGCGCGGCCTCCAGCACCTTTTGGAACCCGGCCACACCCTGGCGGCGGACCAGTGTGTCCGGGTCCTCGCCCGCCGGCAGGGTGGCCAGGCGCAGGCTGCGCTCCGCCCCGAGCATCGGCAAAGCCAGCTCCGCCGCCCGCGCCGCCGCCCGGATGCCGGCGGTATCGCCGTCGAAGCACAGCACCGGAGCGGGCGACAGGCGCCATAGTTCCTCCAACTGCTCCTCGGTCAGCGCGGTGCCGAGCGGTGCCACCGCACCGCCGAACCCCGCCTGGTGCAGCGCGATCACGTCCATGTAGCCCTCGACCGCCACCACGGCGGCGCCACCGCGGGCCGCCTCGCGCGCGAAATCGAGGCCAAACAGCGTGCGGCGCTTGGAAAACACCGGGGTTTCCGGGCCGTTGACGTATTTCGGTTGGCCGTCGCCCATGATCCGGCCGCCAAAGCTGATCACCCGGCCACGGCGGTCGCGGATGGGGAACATCACCCGGTTGAAGAACAGGTCGTATGGCGGGCGGATCATGGGCGACGGCCAACCGAAATACGTCAACGGCCCGGAAACCCCGGTGTTTTCCAAGCGCCGC
>JANXSA010000222.1 GCA_025352915.1 Rhodospirillales bacterium
CGCACAGCGCCGAAAACTTCATCCGGTCGGCAAACGCGCCGGCAATCAGCGCCGGGGTGATGATGGCAAAGGTCATCTGGAACATCAGGAAGACCGACTCGGGGATGGTGGTCGCCACCGCCGCATCCGTGCCCGCGCCCAGGGTGAACGGCTTGTCCCAATTGGCCGACAGCCCGCCAAGGAATAACCGCGAGAAATCGCCGAAATAGGCGCCGCCATTGCCGAACGCCAGCGAATAGCCGGCGATCATCCACACCACGGTAACCAGCGCGCAGATGAAGAAGCTCTGCATCATGGTCGCCAGGATGTTCTTCTTGCGCACCATGCCGGCATAGAACAGCGCCAGGCCGGGAACGGTCATCAGCAACACCAGCGCAGTGCTGGTCAGCATCCATGCGGTATCGCCCGCATCGACCTTGGCGTCTTCGGCCCAGGCCGGCAGCGCCAGCAGGAAAGCGGGGAGCGCCAGGAAGGCGCCGCGGAAAAAAATGTTCATGACGTGACTGGGGTCCTTATGCGCGCTCAGAGGGCCGAGCCGTCGGTCTCGCCGGTGCGAATGCGCACGACGCGCTCGATGTCGAGGACGAAGATCTTGCCGTCGCCGATCTTGCCGGTATGGGCGGCCTTGATGATCGCCTCCACCACCTGCTCGGCAATCTCCGAGGCCACGGCGACCTCGATCTTGACCTTCGGCAGGAAGCTCACGTGATACTCCGCGCCACGGTAGATTTCCGTCTGGCCCTTCTGGCGGCCAAAGCCCTTGACCTCGGAAACCGTAAGGCCCTGCACGCCGAGCGGGGTCAGCGCATCGCGGACCTCGTCCAGCTTGAACGGCTTGATGATGGCGATGATCAGTTTCATCTGGTGCCCCGACCTCCTTGGATGGCACCCCCTCCATACAAGAAGTGTGCCACCCCGGAACAGCGGTCTCGCACCCGCTTTGCCCGTGCGGCAGGCGGCCCTCTGCCCAATCCGCGGGCAGAGGGTTGCATTTGCGCGCCATGCCCCCTCCTGTAGCGTCATGGACCAGGAACACACGGTTGACGTCTGCATCGTCGGCGCCGGCCCCGTTGGCGGCACCCTGGCGGCCCGGCTGGCCGGGGCGGGGGTGCGCACGGCGCTGATCGACCGCGCCGCCCTGCCGCCGATGGAGAACCCGGATTTCGACGGCCGCGCCTATGCCGTCGCCGCCGGATCGCGCCGCGTGCTGGAGGCGGCCGGGCTGTGGGATCGCCTGCCGCTCGCCCCCAACCCGATCCGCCGCATCCGCGTCAGCGACGGCAAGACCGGCCGCGCGGCATCGCGCCTGCACCTGCATTTCAACGTCGACGACATCGCCGATGCCGCCCCGCCCTTCGAGGGCGAGCCCGCGTTCGGATGGATGATCGAGGCACGCAGCTTGCGCATGGCGCTGAACGCCCATCTCCACACCCTGCCGGCGCTATCGCTCTTCGCTCCGGCCGAGGCCCGGGTGGAGCGCGACCCCGACGGCGCGACGGTCCACATCGCGGCCGGACCAACCCTGCGCGCCCGCCTGGTCGTCGCCGCCGAAGGCCGCCGCTCGCCATTGCGCGACGCCGCCGGCATCCGCGTGACCAACCTGCCCTATCGCCAGACCGGCATGGTCTTCGCCATCGCCCACGAACATCCGCACCACGATGTCGCCCTCGAACACTTCCTCCCCGGCGGTCCCTTCGCCCAGTTGCCGATGGCCGCCACCGACGGCGCCGCGCATGTCTCGGCCATCGTCTGGACCGAGCGCGACGCCCTGGCCCGCCACATCCTCGGCCTCGACGATGCCCGCTTCACCCGCGAGGTGGCGCGCCGCCTGGGCGATCATCTCGGCGCCATCCGCCTGATCGGCCGGCGCTGGAGCTATCCGCTCTCGGCCATGGTGGTGCACGGCATGACCGCGCCGCGCCTGGCCGTGATCGGCGACGCCGCGCACGGCATGCACCCGATCGCCGGCCAAGGGCTGAATGTCGGCTTCCAGGATGCCGGCCCGCTCGCCGAACTGGTGATCGCGGCGCTCGCTGCTGGCGAGGACCCCGGCGGTGACGCGATGCTGCGGCGTTACCGCGCCGCCCGCGCCCCCGCGGTGGCGGCGATGACCGCGGCCACGGACGTGCTGGACCGGCTGTTCAGCAATGATTTCCCGCCCGTGCGCCTGGCCCGCGATCTCGGCATCGCGGCGGTGGACCGGATCGGGCCGCTGAAGCGGATGTTCATGCGGCGGGCGATGGGGTAGGCAAGCAGTTCTTTTTTGAAAAAAAGAACCAAAAAACTTTTACCCACTGGGCGGGTGCCAGTCGCCAGCGCCGAGCCCAAATGGATAAAGTCTTTTTGCTTCTTTTTCTTCAGAAAAAGAAGACCTTCCTTCGGTACATAAAAAACCCCCCGGATGTTTCCATCCGGGGGGCTTCTGTATCGCAGGCCTAGCGCGTCTGCTGGATCGCCGAGAGCACCCAAGGCTCGCCGGCATGGCGCAGGAAGGTCCAAACTTCGGTGGTCATGGCGCGGGTGGCGACGTTGCCCTCCATGATCCGGCCGCCGGCGTCGCGGGTCACGTCCAGGCTGGAGAAGCGCATGGCGACGGTGGCGTATTCCTGGCCATTCTCGGCCCAGGCTTCGGCCAGGTCACCCTGTTCCAGCTTCACGTCGCGCATTTCGTTACGCAGACCCTGGCGCTGCATCTCGGAGAGTTGCTCACCGAAGTAGGAAGCCATTTCCGGCGTGGTAAAGGCCCGCAGCGCGCCCTCGTTGTTGTCCGACCAGGCACCCTGGATCGACTTCAGCAGGCCCTCGAAGGCCTGGAAGTCCTC
>JANXSA010000127.1 GCA_025352915.1 Rhodospirillales bacterium
TCCCTCCACCCCCCCAGCCACCGCCGAAGCCGCCCCCCCGCTCGCCCCCGACAGCCTCGGCGCACAGGTGATCATCAGCATCTCCGAGCGCCTCGCCACCCTCTCCGACGACATCGTCGCCGCCTCGCGCTCGATCTCCAGCATCCCGCTGATCGCCCTCTGGCTGGTCCAGTTCGCCACCGACCCCATCCGCCAGGGCCTCCTGCTCGACACCCTGTGGCGCCTCGCCGTGGTCCTCGGCACCGGCCTGGCCGCCGAGTGGCTGGTGATCCGCCTGCTCCGCCCGCTCTATCGCCGCCTCGCCGACCGCGCCCCCGTCGAGCCGCTGGCAACCCGCGTCGTCGAAGAGGTCCAGGAAGACGGCGCCGCCGCCTCCGCAACGCTTGGCACCGCCACCCCCACCTCCCAGATGGAACAGGAGGCCCGCCAGTCCGACCGCATCTGGCGCAGTACCCGCCGCCTCGGCTTCTGGCTGCGCCGCGTCCCCTTCGGCCTCGCCGCCCTGGCACTCGACCTGCTGCCCGTCCTCGCCGTCTCCGCCAGCGGCTACCTCCTGATCTCAAGCGGCCTCGCCACCCAGGCCACCCCCCGCCTGGTCATCCTCGCCGCCCTGAACGCCTACGTCGCCTACCGCCTCCTCAACGGCATCGTCCACATGCTGCTCGCCCCGCGCGAACCCCGCCTCCGCCTCCTGCCGGTCGACGACACCACCGCCGCCTACATCTGCCGCTGGTCCCGCCGCGCCGCCGCCGTCGGCATCTTCGGCTACGCCACCGTCGAAGCCGGCCTGCTCTTCGGCCTTTACCGCCTCGCCCACGCCGCCCTGATCAAGCTCATCATGCTGGTGCTCGCCGCCCTCGCCGCCATCGTCATCCTGCAACAGCGCCAAGCCGTCGCCGCCCGCATCCGCCCGCGCGATGACGCACAAGGCATGGCCGCCCGCGCCCGCGCTGTCATCGCCCCCGCCTGGCACATCATCGCCGTCGTCTACATCGCCGCCCTCTGGGTGGTGCTGGCGCTCGACATTCGCGACGGCTTCACCCACATCCTCCGCCTATCCCTCTCCACCGCCGCCGTCCTCGTCGTCGCCCGCATCGCCCTGATCCTGGCCCTCGGCGCCCTGCACCGCCTCCTGCGCCAGGCCGACGACGCGGCAACCCAGCACACCGGCGCCGCCGGCCGCCTGACCACCTACCAGCCGCTGCTGCGCGCCATCCTGCGCATGGCCATTGGTGCGGCCACCATGCTCGGCCTGCTCGAAGTCTGGGGCCTGCCAGTCCTGACCTGGCTGCTCCAGGCCGAACTCGGCGGCCGCCTCCTGCGCACAATCGGCTCCACCGCCTTCAGCATCGCGCTCGCCGTCGGCGTGTGGGAGGCGGTGAACCTCGCCATCGAACGCCACCTCGCCAACCTCGCCGCCAGCGCCCAGGCCGCCCGCTCGGCCCGCCTGCGCACCCTGCTGCCGATGTTCCGCTCTGCCCTGATGGTGGCCATCTGCGTCGTCACCGCCCTCATCGTGCTCGCCGAAATCGGCCTCAACATCGCCCCCCTGCTCGCCGGCGCCGGCGTCCTCGGCGTCGCCATCGGCTTCGGCTCCCAGCGCCTGGTCCAGGACGTCATCACCGGCCTCTTCCTCCTGCTCGAAAACACCATGCAGGTCGGCGACGTCGTCACCCTCGGCGGCATGAGCGGCACCGTCGAAAACCTCTCCATCCGCACCATCCGCCTGCGCGCGCTCGACGGCTCCATGCACATCGTCCCGTTCAGCGCGGTGACCACCGTCACCAACATGACCCGCGACTTCGGTTACGCCGTGGTCGACGTCAGCCTCGGCCTGAACGAAGACCCCGACCGCATCGGCGACGTCCTGCGTGACATCGCCGGCACAATGCGCCGCGAGGATAAATGGTCCGCCGGCATCAGCGGCGACCTCGAAGTCATGGGCATCGACCGCTTCATCGACAACGCCCTGGTCCTGCGCACCCGCATGCGCACCACCCCCAGCCAGCGCTGGTCGGTCGGCCGCGAACTCAACCGCCGCATCAAGCAACGCTTCGACGAACTCGGCATCCAGAGCCCAATGAGCGCCGCCCGCACCACCACCCCGCACACCCTGGAGGAATCCAGCGGCTAACCCCCGCGCCATGCGTACATATACCTGACATTCTTGTTCCGCACTGAATCCGCGCCATGTCAGGTGTTCGCCGCAAGGATCTCGGGTCCGACCTGGGCCCCATCAACCCGCGGCACGACCCAAAGGCACGCGCCATGAAGCTCCCTTCTGTCCTCGTCCTCGCCGCCAGCACAATGCTCGTCGCCGCCTGCGGCACCACCCAACCCGACCGCGTCCAGGGCGGCGCCGCCGCCGGTGCCGCCACCGGTGCCACCGTCGGCCTGGTCGGCGGCCCCGTCGGTGTCGCCGTCGGCGCCGTGGTCGGCGGCGGTGCCGGCGCCCTGACCGGCGCCACCGCCACCCCGCAACAGGTCGATCTCGGCAAACCGGTCTGGAAGAAACAATGACAGACCCCCAACCACCCGCCACCCCCCAACCCGCCACCCCGGCAACCAACCTCGCCAAGGCCCGCCACCCGCACGCCCAC
>JANXSA010000226.1 GCA_025352915.1 Rhodospirillales bacterium
CCCCCCCCCCCCCACGGCCCGGTCAAGGCGAGGACCGTTGGGTCCTGGTCGTGGTCACGGTGCTGCTGGGCGGCACCGGGGCCGGCTGCTGCGTCGTCACCCGCTCCGTGGTCGTCGTGCTCACGGTTTCCGTTGGCCCGCATGCGACCATGAGGCTTGCGGCGCCCAGGGCCAACACCATCGCCAATTGAGGCAGCGCGCGGTGGTCCCGCTTGCCGCCGCCAGCATGCACCGCGCTCATTCCCGCACCTTCGTGGTCGTTGTCGACCGCTCGATGGTCACGCGCGGCGTGGGCGGGGTCGTCGTCGTCGTGACGCTGTCGCTGGCAACGCCGCTGTTGTTGCGAAACGTCGACTGGTCCCGTGTCGTCTGCGAGCCGTCTGGATTGGTCGTCTTCTGGCTGCGATCGATGCTCAGCGTGCCGGCCGGCGGCGCCACGATCTCCGGGATGACGATGGCCGGCGTGGTGGTGGTCGTTGTCGTCGACGAGCTTGACTGTGCGAATGCCGGCGTTGCCAAGGCCAGTGGCGCAAGGCCGACGGCGGTGGCAATCGCAAGGCTAGCCGCTGAAACGCGTAAGCGCATCATGGTGGTATGTCCGATACTGAAGCCGTCGCGGCAATGTGCCCGCGCGGTTCAATCTATCTGTGCATGACGGCAGCGGGCTGACAGACGCGGATTCTACCTATGGCCACGATCCCCGTCGCAAGGACCGGCCGCGTTGCATCCGCCGGCCGGTCTCGCCCGTAGCGCTCGTGTGGATGGCACCGGACGTGCTATCCTAAACGAAACAGTTTCCCGGGAGCCCACAGCCATGACCGTCCTGACCCGCCGCAGCGCCTTGTTTGGCGCAGCCGCCGCCACCGTCTATGCCGCCCTGCGCACCAATGTGGCACTGGCGCAAACCCCCGGTCCGTTCACCCTGCCCGTCTTGCCCTACGCGTCCGAGGCGAACGAGCCGCATATCGACACCATGACGATGAACATTCATCACGGCCGCCACCACGCCCTGTTCGTCAACAATCTCAACGCCGCCGCAAAGGACAATCCTCAGATCGCGGCAATGCCGATCCACCAGATCCTGCAAAAGATTGGAGAAATGCCCGAAGCCATCCGTGGCGTCATCCGCAACAGCGGCGGCGGCCACGCCAACCACTCGATGTTTTGGACCATCATGGGCGGCAAGGGCGGTGCACCCAGCGGTGACGTCGCCGCCGCCATCAGCCGCGACCTCGGCGGCTTCGAGAAGATGCAGGCCGATTTCAACCGCATGGGCCTGGGCGTGTTCGGCTCCGGCTGGATCTTCGTCACCGTGGACGCCACCGGCAAGCTGGCGCTCAACGCCCGCCCCGGCCAGGACAATCCGCGCATGGACGGCGCGATGGTCCTGCTGGGCAATGACGTGTGGGAACACGCCTACTACCTCAAATACCAGAACCGCCGCGCCGACTACCTCGCCAGCTGGTGGAACGTAGTCGACTGGGCCAAGGTCGATGCGCGCTACACAGCCGCCAAGGCCGGCACGCTCGGCATCTGAGCCCCGACAGAAAGCCGGCCTCCCTGGGCATCTCGCCCAGGGAGCACCGCTTCAGTAACCTACCGCCAGGACGGTGCCGAACATCCCGATCCCGGCAACCGCGACAAAGGCCAATCCAAACATCATCATCCGGAAATGAGAGCGTCGCATTTTTTGATCAACCATTACAAACATCAACGATAGCAGTATATTAGTATACTAAAGGGCATCTGAAAACCCCTCCCGGCGAAAAGCCCAACACCGCGACGAAGAGCCGTAAGCCAAGCGGACAAAAGTTTTTTGGTTGTTTTTTCTCAAAAAAGAACAAGCGCTTCTTTTTGGAAAAAGAAGCAAAAACTTTCATCCATTAGCCAACTCCACGACATGCTCGGCCAGCGCAATCGCCGCGGTCAGGCCCGGCGATTCAATCCCGAACAGGTTGATCAGCGACGGAATGCCGTGGACAGCCCTGCCCTGCACAACGAAATCCTGCCCCGGCGCCCCCTTCGGCACGATTTTCGGCCGTATCCCGGCATAGCCCGGCTGAATCTGCCCGTCCTTCAACCCGGGCCAATAGCGCCGCACCGCGTCATAGAAACTATCCGCCCGCCGCGGATCGACCACATATTCGATCCGTTCGATCCACTCCACATCCGGCCCGAACCGCGCCTGACCGCCAAGGTCGATCGTGATATGCACCCCCAGCCCGCCCGGCACCGGCACCGGATAGATCAACCGCGAGAACGGCGACTTGCCCACCAGCGTGAAGTAGTTCCCCTTGGCAAAATACTCCTGCGGGATCAGCTGCCGCGGCATCCCCTCGATCGCCCGCGCCAGCGGACAGGCATGCAACCCCGCCGCGTTCACCACCCGCCGCGCGCGCAGTCGCATCGGATCGGCCCCGCCCACCGACACTTCAACCCCCTCCTCCACCACCCGCCCGCCCTCGACCGGTGAGTGGAACACAAACACCGCGCCGCCATGCTCGGCATCGCCCTGCAGCGCCAACATGTAGGCGTGGCTGTCCAGCACCCCCGTCGTCGGCGAAAACAGCGCCCCGGTGCACGACAGGTTCGGCTCCATCGCCACCGCCTCGGCAGCTGTGAGGAACCGCATCCCCTCCACCCCGTTCGCCTCCGCCCGCGCCTTGATCCCCGCCAGCATCTCCGTCTCGGCCGCGCTGGTCGCCACGATCAGCTTGCCGCAATTGGCATAGGGCACGCCGCGCTCGTCGCAATAGCGGTACAGCATCCGCCGCCCCTGCACGCAGAACCGCGCCATCAGGCTGCCCTGGGGATAATAGATCCCGGCATGGATCACCTCGCTGTTGCGCGACGAGGTCTCCGTCCCGATCCCCTCGGCCGCATCCAGCACAATCACCTCGCGCCCCGCCTGCGCCAGCGCGCGGGCCACCGCAATGCCGACAACCCCCGCGCCCACCACCACAACATCAACTTCGTCCATCAATCCCTCCGTACCCGCGCCCAACCCAAGCGGATAAAAGTTTTTTGGTTCTTTTTTTCAAAAAAGAACAAGCGCTTCTTTTTGAAAAAAGAAGCAAAAACT